>JAFTNX010000204.1 GCA_017451665.1 Oscillospiraceae bacterium
TCCCATATAGGGTTTAAACCCTATATGGGATTTTACGTTAAAAGTCTTTGGAAAGGGGTTCGGGGGATAACCTTTCTTCAGAAAGGTTTCGCCCCGATAAATTCATATAATATACTTCTATATGGCTACCCACCTTATAGCAAGGGATTTTTCTTATCCAAGTTCAATCATTTTGTCTATCGCTTTTTTAGCGTTAATTCTCACATCTTCAGGAACGTCAATTTCAAAGCCGTTGCCCTTGAGTGCTCTTAAAACATCGCCGAGATTTGTAATTCTCATATCAGGGCAGATAAGCTTTTTGCTCATTACAGGGAATGCTCTTTCAGGGAATTTAAGCGACAGATAATCAGCAATACTCTTTTCTGTGCCGATAATTACGTCGTCGTCACAGCCTTCTGCGAATTTGATAATTCCCGAAGTAGCACCGATATAATCAGCGTGCTTTAACACCTCATCAGGAAGTTCCGGGTGCATAGCAATTTTAGCATTGGGATAAAGCTTTTTAACATTAAGAACTTCTTCCTCTGTTACACTGTTATGCACAGGGCAGCAGCCATTCCAGAGGGTAATATCCTTTTCAGGGAAACTCTTTTTAATAAATGTACCAAGATTAACGTCAGGCACAAAAAGTATCGGCTTGTCAATTTTACTTACAATGCTTACAGCACTTGACGAAGTAACACACACATCACATACAGCCTTGATTGCAGTAGTGGTATTGACATACGCCACCACAACTGTATCAGGGTGGTTTTTCTTATATTCCACAATTTCCTCAGGCTTAATCATCATAGCCATAGGACAAGCAGCAGTAGGACTTGCAAGATAAACCTTTTTTTCAGGTGCAAGCACCTTTACGGTTTCAGCCATAAATCTTACGCCACACATTATTATGTTTTTCTGTGGGAGCTTTGCAGCAACTGTTGAAAGTGCAAAGCTGTCGCCTGTTTCGTCAGCAATTTCCAAAACAGCAGGTGACTGATAGCTGTGAGCCAAAACAGCCGTATCAGTTTCCTTTTTAAGTCTTATAATTTCGTCCTGAATACCTTTAAGCATTACGTCACTACCTTTAAAAGTTTAATCGTCTTTCTTCTTTTTTGAAACAGCCTTGATAGCAGCTCTTGACTGCTTGATTTCAGCGAGACCATTTGCAAAGCTCTTTTCTGTCTGTGCAAAAAGCTTGTCAATCTTTAACATCATAGCCTCTCTGATTTCCTTTTCCATGCTGTTAGCCTTAGCAACAATATCGTTTGCAAGCTCTCTTGCCTGCTTTACAATTGTTTCGTTAGCGATAAGGATTTTTGCTCTTTCTTCGGCAGTTTTCATAAGCTGGTCAGCCTTTTTCTGTGCGTCAGCAATAATCTTATCTCTTTCAGCCATAACAGATTCAGCCTTTTTGATTTCAGAAGGCATATTGTAATGCATATCGTCAATAATTGTTCTTACTCTGTCAGGGTCAACAAGCACCTTCTTGTTTGCAAAAGGAACCTGCTTTGAATTTTCAAGAAGTTCTTCAAGCATATCAAGTGATTCGTTAATTGTCATAATTTTCGTCCTCTCTATTTATCTTTTACAAGTCTTTCTTTGATTGTATCCAGAATCGGTTCAGGAACAAAGTCCTTGATATCTCCACCATAGCTTGCAATTTCTTTTACAATGCTTGAAGAAAGATACATATTTTCTGATTTGGTAATAAGAAATACCGTTTCAGCCTCAGGATAAAGCTTTTTATTTGTAAGTGCCATCTGAAATTCATATTCAAAGTCAGTAACAGCTCTTAAGCCCTTAACAATAGCTGTTGCATTTTTCTTTTTGAGATAATCAGCAAGAAGTCCGCTGTCGCTTTCAACAACAACATTCTCAAGATTACCCGTTACCTTTTTTAACAGCTCTACTCTCTCTTCAGCAGTAAAAGCATACTTTTTTGAAGAATTAACAGATACCAGCACTATAACCTTGTCAAAAAGGGTTGACGCTCTGTTAATAATGTCCATATGTCCAAGTGTAACCGGGTCAAAGCTTCCCGGACAAACAGCAATTCTCATAAAACTCACCTTGATTTTAAATTATTCTTCCTCATCAACAGGAGGATTTTTCATATAAGTAGTAACAGAAATATTTCCGTACTTATAAATTTTCAGAAGCTTGAATTCCTCAACCTCATCAGGAAGTAAAAGTCCTGTTTCGTGTTCGCAAACAACTATTCCACCGTCATTCATCTTAGGACAAAGAAGTGGCAAAGCCTTTTCTAAAAGTCCCATTCTGTAAGGAGGGTCGAGAAGTGCAATATCAAGACCACTTTTTGCAGTTTTTAAATAGTCGATGCTATCCATATTTAAAATTCTTGAGCTTTTCATAAAGCCTGTTGAATTTACATTTTCCTTGACAACAGCAATTGATGACGCACTTTTATCAACAAATACACAGTGAGATGCTCCCCTGCTCAAGGCTTCAATTCCAAGCTGACCTGAGCCTGCAAACAAATCAAGCACAGATGCACCGGGTACATCAAACTGAATTATTGAAAATATAGCTTCCTTAACCTTGTCAGATGTAGGACGCACGTCATTTCCTTCAAGGGTTTTAAGCTTTTTACCCCTTGCAGAACCTGTTATAACTCTCATATTAAAATACCTTTTCCTTTACATATATGTTTTTATTATAATACATTTTATTTTTTAAGTCAAGGGAGATAAGTGCATTTGCTATTGAGTAAAATTGCCAATTTTGGTTATATCCTCCATAAAAAAATTGTATATCTGTTTTTTGCAGGATTTAAAATTAAGAGTTGCAATTTCAGGGGAATTATGTTATAATTTAAGATATGCAATTTATAAGGGAGAAGTTTTTCTTATGAAAAAGGTTACTATTATTACAGGACACTACGGAAGTGGCAAAACAAATATCTGTGCAAATCTTGCTATGGAGCTTGCTAAAAATGGTGAAAAGGTTACTGTTGTTGACCTTGACATTGTAAATCCGTATTTCAGAACTGCTGATTTTTCTGACCTTTTTAAAGATAACAACATTACTCTTGTTTCTTCAATTTATGCCAACTCAAATCTTGACATTCCTGCTATTTCCTTTGACGTGGAAAGACTTTGCAGAGAGGACGGCTACGTTATCATTGACGTAGGTGGAGATGACGCAGGTGCTACTGCACTTGGTCGTTACAAGGCTGTTTTTGAGGAGCTTTATGAAGAAAACAAGATTGATATGCTTTATGTAATAAATTGCTGTCGATACCTTACAAGAACTCCTAAAGAGGCTCTTGAGCTTATGTATGAAATTGAATATACTGCAAGATTCAAGCATACAGGTATCATAAACAACTCAAATTTGGGAAACGAAACAACTTTAGAAACAGCAGTTTCTTCAATAGAATTTGAAAAGGCTGTTTCTGGGGAAGCTAAGCTTCCTGTGCTTTTCACATCAGTGTGCAAGGGTTGTGATATTCCTGAAATTGATGGAGTTAATTTCAGAGAGGTTGACGTTTTTGTCAAGCCTTTGTGGGAATTGTAAATCTGGCGATTTTTCGCTTTTTTAGGAAAATGGTTTTTTAAGAAAGGAGAATTCAAAATGGCAAAGATTACTGTTAATTTTGAAAGATGCAAAGGCTGTGGACTTTGTACAACAGCTTGTCCTAAAAAGATTGTAGCTATTCAGAAGGAAAGACGTAATCCAAAGGGCTACTACACAGCAGAATGTATTGACGATTCAGCTTGTATCGGTTGCGCTATGTGTGCTATGATGTGCCCTGACTGTGCAATCAAGGTGGAAAAGTAAATTTTTAAGTTTAAGGATTAAAGGAGTGATATTAAATGGAAAGAAGTCTTATGAAAGGTAACGAGGCTCTTGCTGAGGCTGCTATGAGAGCAGGCTGTAAGTGTTTCTTTGGTTATCCTATCACACCACAGACTGAAATTTCAGCATATCTTGCAAAGAAGATGGCAGCTAACGGTGGTCTGTTTTTACAGGCAGAAAGTGAAGTTGCCGCAATCAATATGGTTCTCGGAGCTGCATCAACAGGTGTCAGAGTTATGACATCTTCATCATCACCGGGAATTTCACTTAAGAGTGAAGGTATCTCATACATCGCAGGTTCAGACCTTCCTTGCGTAATCATCAACGTACAGAGAGGTGGTCCTGGTCTTGGTGGTATCCAGCCATCACAGGCTGACTACTGGCAGGCTACAAAGGGCCTCGGTCACGGTGACTTCCACGTTCTCGTTTATGCACCTGCATCAGTTCAGGAAATGGTTGACGTTGTTGTTAAGGCTTTTGACAAGGCTGACGAATACAGAATGCCTGCTATGATTCTTGCTGACGGTATCCTGGGACAGATGATGGAACCAGTTACATTCCCGGAAATCGAAGCTAAGAACGGTGACAAGCCTTGGGCTGCTGACGGTCACAAGAACAAGAGAGAACACAATATCATCAACTCACTTTACCTCCAGCCTGACGTTCTGGAAAAGTCAGTTGTTGACAGATATGAAAAGTATAAGAAGATTGAAGAAACAGAAGCTGACGCAGAAAGCTATCTCTGTGAAGATGCTGAAATCGTTGTTTGTGCATTCGGTGCTACTGCAAGAGTTGCAAAGAGCACTGTAAACCAGGCAAGAGAAAAGGGCATCAAGGCTGGTCTTTTCAGACCAAAGACAGTTTGGCCATTCCCTGCCAAGCAGCTTCAGGAAGCATCAAAGAATGCTAAGACTCTTCTTTCTGTTGAAATGTCAATGGGACAGATGATTGACGATATCAAGCTGGCTATCAACTGCTCAAAGCCTGTTGAATTCTTTGGAAGAACAGGTGGAGTTATCCCTAAGCCAACTGAAATTCTTGACGAAATCGTAAGACTTGGAGGTGCAAAGTAATGGCAGTTGTATTTGACAGACCACATGCATTCTGCGATATTCCGTTACACTACTGCCCAGGCTGTACTCACGGAATTATTCACAGACTCGTAGCTGAAGTTATTGACGAAATGGGTATCGAAGGCGATACAATCGGTGTTTGCCCTGTTGGTTGCTCAGTTATGGCTTATGACTATTTTAACTGCTATATGATTGAAGCTCCTCATGGAAGAGCTCCTGCTGTTGCTACCGGTGTTAAGAGAGCAAAGCCAGACAGCTTTGTATTTACATATCAGGGTGACGGTGACCTTGCTGCTATCGGTACTGCTGAAACAGTTCACGCTGCAACAAGAGGCGAAAACATCGTTGTTATCTTTGTAAACAACACAACATACGGTATGACCGGTGGACAGATGGCTCCTACAACTCTCCCTGGTCAGATTACTCAGACAACTCCTTACGGACGTGACCCTAAGGTTCAGGGTTACCCAGTAAGAGTTTGTGAAATGCTTTCAACACTTACAGGTACTGCTCTTGCACAGAGAGTTGCTGTTGACAGCGTTCCACACATCAGAGAGGCTAAGAAGGCTATCAGAAAGGCTTTCGAAAACCAGAAGGAAAAGAAGGGATTCTCAATTGTTGAAGTTCTTTCTACTTGTCCTACAAACTGGGGACTTACTCCTGTTGAGGCTCTCGACAGACTCAGAAATGATATGATTCCTTACTACCCACTTGGCGTGTATAAGGATATTGATGCTGTGAAGGAGGGCGAATAATATGACTTATGAAATCGTACTCGCTGGCTTTGGTGGTCAGGGCGTTCTCTTTGCAGGTAAGGTTATCGCTTACGCAGGCCTTGTAGACGGAAAGGAAGTTTCATGGCTCCCATCATACGGCCCTGAAATGAGAGGCGGTACTGCTAACTGTTCAGTTTGCGTATCAGACGAACCAATCGGTTCTCCACTTATTCTTGAACCGGCTATTCTTATGGCACTCAACACACCTTCATTTGAAAAGTTTATTGATACAGTTCCAGCAGGTGGAAAGGTTTTTGTTGACTCATCAATGGTTGACGTAACTACTGACAGAACTGATATTGATGTTTTCTACGTTCCTGCAACAGAGCTTGCTTCACAGAACGGAATGAACGGTATGGCTAACATCATTCTTCTTGGAAAAATGATGAAGGAAACAGGAATGTTTGACCTTCCACAGATTGAGGCAGGTCTTAAAAAGACAATTCCACCAAGAAAGGCTAACCTTCTTGACGCTAACATCAATGCTATCAAGCTTGGTATGTCCAATTGACAATTGATAATTGACAATTGACAATTATTGTATCGGCTTTGCCGATATATTTAAAAACAGTAACCAATTTACACACATCACTTTTGTGGTGTGTGTTTTTTTGCGTTTTTTAGGGAAAATCACTATTGACAAGGGGAAAAATATGTGCTAAAATGTTTTTTAGAATATTAGTTAAAAACGTTGATGAAGACAGTAGCCCGTCAGGTGAAAGGCAAAGTGAGTTGCAGATAGTGAGAATGCAATGCAAGTAGCAGACGGAGGAAAATCACTTCAGAGTTGCAGAATTGAAAGAGTTTTTTTAGTAAATTCTGTCGGATTTCTCCCGTTAAAGAGAACACATATGATAGTATGATGTAATGGGTGGTATAACAAAGGTAATATGCTTTTGTCCTGTTTGCACGGGACAAGAGCTTTTTTTATTGTAAATTTTAATTCTATTCAGGAGGGATTTTTATGTATAAGAAGGTTTCTACAAGCCTGAATTTCGTTCAGCGTGAAAAAGACGTTGAGAAATTCTGGAAAGATGAAAAAATCTTTGAAAAGAGTATCGAAACCAAGGCAAAGGGTACTCCGTATGTATTTTACGACGGCCCACCAACTGCTAACGGAAAACCACATATCGGTCACGTTCTTACCCGTGTAATCAAGGATATGATTCCGAGATACAGAACAATGAAGGGCTGTATGGTTCCAAGAAAGGCCGGTTGGGATACTCACGGCTTGCCTGTTGAAATCGAAGTTGAAAAGCTTCTCGGTCTTGACGGAAAGGACCAGATTGAAGAATACGGTCTTGAACCATTTATCGACAAGTGTAAGGAAAGCGTCTGGAAGTACAAGGGTATGTGGGAGGATTTCTCAGGTACTGTTGGTTTCTGGGCTGATATGGATAACCCATATGTTACTTACCACGACGATTATATTGAATCTGAATGGTGGGCTTTAAAGACTATCTGGGACAAGGGGCTTCTCTATAAGGGCTTTAAGATTGTTCCTTACTGCCCAAGATGTGGAACTCCACTTTCAAGTGCCGAAGTAGCACAGGGATACAAGGACGTTAAGGAACGTTCAGCTATCGCTAAATTCAAGGTTAAGGACGAGGACGCTTATATTCTTGCGTGGACAACTACACCTTGGACACTTCCTTCAAACGTTGCACTCTGCGTACACCCTGCTTATGATTACGTTAAGATTAAGGTGGCAGACGGCACTGTTTACTATATGGCTGAGGCTCTTGTAAGCACAGTTATCGAGGGCGAATACGAAGTTTTAGAAAGAATGGTTGGTAAGGACCTTGAATACAAGGAATACGTTCCACTCTTTGATTTTGTAACTCCAAAGAACAAGTGTTGGTATGTTGTCTGTGACGAATACGTTACACTTACAGACGGTACAGGTGTTGTTCATATCGCACCTGCATTCGGTGAAGACGACTCTAAGGTTGGTCAGAAGTACGACCTTCCATTCGTTCAGCTTGTTGACGCTAAGGGCGAAATGACTGCTGAAACAAAGTGGGCTGGCGTTTTCTGTAAGAAGGCTGACCCTATGGTTTTGGAAGATTTGGACAAGAGAGGACTTCTCTTCTCTGCACCTAAGTTTGAACACAGTTATCCACACTGCTGGAGATGTGATACTCCACTTATCTACTACGCAAGAGAAAGCTGGTACATCAGAGAAACTGCTGTTAGAGATGACCTTATCAGAAACAACAACACAGTAAACTGGATTCCTGAATCAATCGGTAAGGGAAGATTCGGAAACTGGCTTGAAAATATTCAGGACTGGGCTATTTCAAGAAACAGATACTGGGGTACTCCTCTTAACATCTGGGAATGTGAATGTGGTCACCAGCATTGTATCGGAAGCCGTGAGGAGCTTGCTAAAATGAGTGGCAACCCTGACGACGCAAAGGTCGAGCTTCACAGACCATATATCGACGCTGTAACTATCAAGTGTGAAAAGTGTGGCAAGGATATGCACAGAGTACCTGAAGTTATCGACTGTTGGTTTGACTCAGGCGCTATGCCATTTGCACAGCACCACTACCCATTTGAAAACAAGGAGCTTTTTGAATCACAGTTCCCTGCTCAGTTTATTTCAGAAGCTGTTGACCAGACAAGAGGTTGGTTCCATTCGCTTATGGCGATTTCAACTCTTATCTTCAACAAGGCACCTTACGAAAACGTAATTGTTCTTGGACACGTTCAGGACGAAAACGGTCAGAAGATGAGTAAATCAAAGGGCAATGCTGTTGACCCGTTTGACGCTCTTGAAACTTACGGTGCTGACGCTATCAGATGGTACTTCTATACAAACTCTGCTCCATGGCTCCCTAACAAGTTCCACGGAAAAGCTGTTGTTGAAGGACAGAGAAAGTTTATGGGCACTCTCTGGAATACCTACGCATTCTATGTTCTTTATGCAAATATCGATAAATTTGACCCTACTAAGTATGAAATTGAATACGACAAGCTTTCAGTAATGGACAAGTGGTTCCTTTCAAAGATGAATTCTATGGTTAAGGACGTTGACGACAACCTTGCAAATTACAGAATTCCAGAAGCTGCAAGAGCATTGCAGGAATTTGTTGACGAAATGTCTAACTGGTATGTTCGTCGTGGCAGAGAAAGATACTGGGTAACTGAGCTTACACAGGATAAGATTAACGCTTATATGACTCTCTACACAGCACTTGTTACAGTTTCTAAGGCTGCTGCACCTATGATTCCATTTATGACAGAAGAAATCTATCAGAATCTTGTAAGAAGCGTTGACAAGGACGCTCCTGAAAGTATTCACCTTTGTGATTTCCCTGTTGTTAAGGAAGAATGGATTGACAAGAAGCTTGAAAGCGATATGGAAGAAGTTCTTAAGATTGTTGTTCTCGGACGTGCTGCAAGAAACGGCTCAAATATGAAGAACAGACAGCCACTTTCAGTTATGTATGTTGAAAGCGAAACAAAGCTTGACGACTTCTACGTTGAAATTATTGCTGACGAACTTAACATCAAGAGTGTTGATTTTGACACTGACGTTTCACAGCTTGTTGACTACATCTTTAAGCCACAGCTCAAGACTCTCGGACCTAAGTTCGGAAAACAGCTTGGCGAAATCAGAAACGAGCTTTCTGCACTTGATGGTGCTAAGGCTAAGGCTGAACTTGACAGCACAGGTGCTTTGAAGCTTAACATTTCAATCGGTGAAATCGAACTTACTGCTGATGACCTTCTTATTGAAACACAGCAGAAGGCAGGCTTCTTTACACTTACAGAAGGCGCTGTTACTGTTTCTCTTGACACAACTCTTACACCTGAGCTTATTGAAGAAGGCTTTGTAAGAGAAGTTATCAGTAAGATTCAGACAATGCGTAAGGACAGCGATTTTGACGTTATGGACCACATCACTGTTTACATTTCAGGAAGCGAAAAGGTAGCAGATGTTGTTAATAAGAACACAGCTGAAATTTCAGGGGACGTTCTTGCTGACGAAATCAAGGTTGGCGCTGACTGCGACAACTCAAAGGAATGGGACATCAACGGAGAAAAGGTTTCTATCGGTGTTGTTAAGAACTAATTGAAAATTTAATTAACCCAAACAAAATGATGCGTTTTTCATTTTGTTTGGGTTTTATTTTTGCACAAAAAATCCGACAAAGCAAAACTTTGTCGGATTAGTTTTATAAGCATATTTTTTAACATTCATCATTAAGACAAGCCTAAAAATTCAAAGTAGTTCTTTTCCGGCAGGCTTACATACGAAGTTTTGTATTCCTCGTCATCTGAAAGCTTAAACTGTAAATTTGAGTTATCCTTCCAGTGGATTTCAGGAATTTCTCCACGACCTTCAAATCTGTAAACTACACGTCGTATACCCTTTTGCTTAAGAGTAAAGAATTTCATAACCTTGTCCTGTCCGTAAGGCTCAACAATAAGTTTAAGCTCACCCTTGTTGTTATCCTGAACGTCATAAAGATAAAATCTCAATGTTCCGTCTGGTGAAACAGCATTAAACTCATTCACCTGTTCAAGTACGGTTTCCATATCATAAACCTTATAAACATCGCTTTTTTTGTCAAGTTTTTCGTCAAGTCGTGTTTCTATTGCAGTATTAAAAAGTGAGAATACATAAATCATTGCAATTCCCGCAACATACAAAAGCAGATACATTGTTCCGAAAATAACCTTTGCAGTTTCGTTATTATCTGAAACAAAGAAAACTACAAGTGCTACAACAAGTGGTGGAATAACCAGAATCCAGTTTCCCATATTAAACAGCAGTATCGCCAGCACTATCGGCAAAAGCAGAAATGCTATTATCTTAGTAGCTACCTGTTTTCTTGTGAAAATCATAAGCCCAAGGAAAATCACATTCGCAAGAAGATACACCGTAAAGAAAAGTCCCTTGCTTTTTTCGTGAATAACCAAATCGTAAAGAAAAGTTGAATAGGCAAGTAATACAAGTACGCCGACATATAAAAAGTTAAAAACAGAAATCAGTCTTCTTACCCAGATATTATTAAGTATTCCGTCCAAGCTTTTCTTCCTCCTTTTTTATAATTAAATTACAATAGTTTCTCCACCGTTAAGACCACTTGTGATTTCAACTACTTCTCTTATTTCGTCAGTAATTCCAAGTTCAACGTCAGTTTCAATTCTTATTCCATCAACTATTGTATACACAAATGTACGTTTTCCAACATTGACAATTGAGTCAACAGGAACAATCACAACATCTTCCTTTTCATAAACGCTGAAATTGATTGTGATTTTTCCAAAGTCATAGAATTCAGTGTCGCCATCAACATCAATTACATATTCATAAGTAGAAAAATCTCCTCTGTCGTGAAAAACAATATCCGTAACAATACCTGTACCAGACGCAACAGCACCCTGTGTAATATTAACCTTTGTGCCGTAAGCTACATTTTCAAGACGTTCAAAAGCATTAGCAGTAAGCTGTTTTTCGCTTCTGTCGATAATTCTTCCGATATATTTTCCGTCCTCAATGGTATTCCCAACAGCGTAATCCTCAATGAGTCCGTCCATTTCAATATAGCCATCAATCGGTGCATAAACCTTATAAACGTCAGCCTGCTTGTTGAGCTTTTCAAGATTATTCTTTTCAATGTCAAGGTCAACCTGTGCTACATCAAGCTTAGCCTTTGACGCACCTCTGTTTTTAAGGTCGTTGTAATTCTTTTCAGCTTCGCTGACCTTAATTTCCTGTGCCTCGATAGCCTCCTTGAATTCATCACATTCAAATTCAATCATAAGCTGGCCTGCTTTAAGCTCTTCGGAAGGGTCAAAATGAAGCTTTTCAACAACGCCACCACGATTTACCGAAACATATCTTGAATAAGGATAGGAATACTCACCTTCGATAGTATAAGACATAGCGATGTTTCCTACCTCAGCAGTAACTGTATTATAATTTTCCTCGTTTGTTTCAAGAATAGGAACTTTTATCTCTTCTTTCTTTTTATCCTCTTTACCACATGAGCAGAAAGAAAGGCAAAGCACCAACGCTGATACAAAAGAAACAATCTTTTTCATAATAAAATCCTTTCGAGATAAATATTTACACACAATAATTTTAACACTCAATTATGAATTTTACAACGGATTTTTCTGTATAAGATTATAATTGTACGTTTTACTAAATTTATGCTGTGTTTTTTAGTTAAATTAACAACTAAAATAAAAGCTGAGTGATAATGCTGTTAGAAACCAGAAAGCCTTTAGGGGTAAGTTTAAGCCCCTCCTCTGAAATTTCCATAAGACCTGAGCCTTTAAAAACCTGAGCCTTTTCATAGATTTCATTAGGATTTCCACCAAGCTCGGTGATTTTCAAAAAGTTAATTCCCTCTGTAAGTCTGAGACCAAGCATAACATACTCCTCAATCTTGTCGGGATTTTCTTCAGAAACAATCTCCTCCTGATAATCTGATGCCACAAATTCATAAACGTCAGAAGGCACAAAATACCTTTTTCTATCAAAATATGAATGTGCAGAAGGTCCGAAGCCAAGATAGCTTTCACCCTTCCAGTATTTTGTATTATGCTTGCTTTCACAGCCATATTTTGAGAAATTTGAAATTTCATACTGATTAAAGCCGTTTATTTTAAGCACATGAATAAGGTTTTCGTACATTTCGCAGACGGTATCCTCATCAGCAACGTTATCCCTCACCCAGTCGCAGTCAAACATCGTTCCCTCTTCGATTTTAAGCATATAAGCCGAAATATGATTTATCGGAAGGTCGCAGAGTGTTCTCGCTGAATTAAGAAGGCTTTCCATAGTCTGGCGTGGTGTACCTATCATAAGGTCGCAGGAAATATTGTCAAAGCCCGCCCTTTTGGCATTAGTAACAGCGTTTTCAGCAAGCTCATAGTCGTGAAGTCTGCCAAGTGCCATAAGCTCGCTGTCGCAAGCAGACTGCACCCCGAAGGAAATTCTGTTGACGCCTGCGTTTCTGTATTCACAAAGCTTATCAAAATCAACACTTGAAGGGTTAGCCTCCATAGTTACTTCCATTTCAGGGGCAAGAATAAAGCTTTCCTTAACGCTTTTTAAAATATCCCTTACCTGATAAGGTGTCAACAAAGACGGAGTTCCTCCACCAAAATAAACTGTATCAATAAAAACAGCCTCGCCCTTGTATTTCTCGATATTTCTCTTTAAGGCAATAACGTAGGACTCACAAAGTCCCTCGTCGTATTCCACCGAATAAAAGCTACAATAAGGGCATTTTCTCTTACAGAAAGGCACATGGATATAAATTCCTGTCAAACAAAATCCCCCTTAAAACTTTTCCTCATCATCAAAGGCATTTTCAATATATTTTCTCGTAGCCTCGCTGTTTTCTCTGAATTTATTTATCATCATTTTTCCACAGCTTTTTAACACGCATACACCGATAGCGAGAAGCTGTATTCCAGCTGTTTTTGCAAAAAACTTAACACTGTCAGCTGTTGACAATGAGAAATAGTCACTTCTGTCTTCAAGGTATTTTACCACAGCAGGATGAATTATCATAAACCCAACTATCGCAAATCCCGTCATCAGCACAAACATAAAAACAAATGCCACAAAAGCGTCTTTAAAACTGAATTTAGACAGCTTCAGTCCCACATAGACAGCGCCCACAACAAGAAGTGCAAGGGCTATAAATCTGCTGACATTTGCATACACTTCATAGGCGAGGGGTATCCCCACAGCACCCACAAAACCAAACACAAGTGCAAGTCTTATAGACTTGGTCATATTTTCATTCATAGACAAATCCTTAGTTTAAAATTTTACTACCGTCGTAAAGAAAAATATAGTAAATCCAACAAGCAAAGCTCCCGAAACAAGTCCTGCGATTGTTGTAATCACTGCCATTTTGTCAAAAACCTTATTTTTATTCGTAATGGCACAAACCTTTACAGCGTTATTTTCCTTATAGTATGACTTGAAAAGTATATTTTCAGCAGGAAACAGATTTTCGTATTCCTTATCGTCAACAAGATACACAGCAGTTTTGAATTTATACTTCTTATTCACCGAGAAGTTTAAAAAAGTTGCATTTTTCTTATCAGATTTCACCAATAGAATTAAGCTGTAAACAAAAAATCCAAACACTCCAAGTGAAATCAAAACCAAAAGCAAGCTAAGACCTGCAACGGTCAGAACACTTCCCCCTGCGATAAAAAGAAGCACAAAAATCACAATTGTTATTACAAGAAATTCTGTCATATAAAAATCTCCGTAATTTAGTCGTCAAGCTTGAGAACAGACATAAACGCCTCCTGTGGTACTTCTACGCTACCAAGCTGACGCATACGCTTTTTACCTTCCTTCTGTTTTTCAAGAAGTTTTTTCTTTCGTGTGATGTCACCACCATAACACTTTGCAAGTACGTCCTTACGCATTGCCTTTACGGTTTCTCTTGCGATAACCTTTCCACCGATAGCAGCCTGAATAGGAACTTCAAAAAGCTGTCTTGGAATGTTATCCTTTAACTTTTCGGCAATTCTTCTTCCTCGTGAATACGCCTTATCTGTATGCACGATAAACGAAAGTGCATCAACAACTTCGCCATTGAGAAGAATATCAAGCTTAACAAGTTTTGAAGGAGAATAGCCCTTCATTTCATAGTCAAATGACGCATAGCCTCTTGTTCTTGATTTTAATGCGTCAAAAAAGTCATAGACAATTTCGTTAAGTGGCAGGTCGTAGTGAAGCTCAACTCGTGTTTCGTCAAGGTACTTCATATCCTTGAACACGCCACGTCTTTCCTGACAAAGCTCCATAATATTTCCCACAAAATCAGACGGTGCAAGAACGCTTGCGTTAACAACAGGTTCTTCTGCCGAAAGAATAAGTGCAGGGTCAGGGAAATTTGTCGGGTTATCAATCATAACAGTTTCGCCGTTTGTAAGGTTAACCTTATAGATAACTGACGGTGCAGTTGTAATAAGGTCAAGGTTATATTCTCTTTCAAGTCTTTCCTGGATAATTTCCATATGGAGAAGTCCCAAAAATCCACATCTGAAACCAAATCCAAGGGCAATTGAAGTTTCAGGCTCGAATGAGAGAGATGCATCGTTAAGCTTTAATTTTTCCAGAGCGTCACGCAAATCCCCATATTTAGCGCCGTCAACAGGATAAATTCCCGAAAATACCATTGAATTTACCTTTTTATAGCCGTCAAGTGGCTTATCACAAGGGAAATCCCTGTTTGTAACTGTATCACCCACCTGTGTGTCAGCGATATTCTTAATTGAAGCTGCGATATATCCAACCTCGCCTGCGTGAAGCTCGCCAACAGGTACCAAATCCTTAGCACCCATATAGCCTATTTCAACAGTCTGGAATTCAGCTCCGGTAGCCATCATTCTGATTGTATCCCCAACCTTAAGGCTTCCCTCTTTGACTCTCACATAGATAATTACGCCCTTATACTGGTCGTAGTAGCTGTCAAAAACAAGTGCCTTCAAAGGTGCGTTTTCATCGCCCTTAGGTGCAGGAATATCAGTAATTACTCTTTCTAAAACTTCCTTGATATTAACTCCTGTTTTAGCAGAAATTTTAGGTGCGTCAAGTGCAGGAATTCCGATAACATTTTCAATTTCCTGGCAAGCCTTTTCCGGCTGTGCAGACGGAAGGTCGATTTTATTTACAACAGGCAGAACTTCCAAATCGTGTTCGATTGCAAGATAGGTATTTGCAAGTGTCTGCGCCTCAATTCCCTGTGATGCGTCAACAACAAGCACAGCTCCCTCGCAGGCTGCAAGAGAACGTGAAACCTCATAGTTAAAGTCAACGTGTCCAGGGGTGTCGATAAGGTTAAAGACGTAGTCGTTTCCGTCGTCGGATTTATAATTAAGGCGAACGGCTCTCGCCTTGATTGTGATACCTCTTTCACGCTCGATGTCCATATTGTCAAGAAGCTGGTCTTCCATTTCACGAAGCTCAACAGAAGATGTAAGCTCTAAAATTCTGTCGGCAAGAGTACTCTTTCCGTGGTCGATATGGGCGATAATACAAAAATTACGAATGTTATCCTGTTTCATAAAAAACTCCTGTATTTAAAAATTTCAATACTAATCCATAATACTAAATTATAGCATATCAACGCATTATTGTCAAACAAAAAAGACGGCGTTAAGCCGTCTTTGGAGAAATTACAATACCTGAACACAGGTATAAACAAGCATATTATCCCTTAGCCCATATTTCACCATTACTATCGGTGAATTTATCTGTGCAAACCA
>JAFTNX010000205.1 GCA_017451665.1 Oscillospiraceae bacterium
AATCTCGGGTGTGCCTTTGTCATAATAAGCACAAGTGCAAGTGCCAGAATCGGCACAGACACAAGGAATATTGTTGACAGGTCAGGCTTTACTCTTACTGCCATAATGACAGCACCCACCAGCATAACAGGTGACCTGAAAGCCATTCTTATAAGCATCATAAACGCCATCTGTGTATTTGTTACGTCGTTTGTAAGACGTGTAACAAGCGACGCTGTTGAAAATTTATCCACGTTTGCAAATGAAAAGTCCTGAATTTTAGCAAAAAGTCTGCCTCTTAAATTCTTGGCAAAGCCCATACTTGCCTTTGAGCCGAAATAAGCCCCCAGTGAGCCGAAAATCAGCGATACGATAGACATAACAGCCATAATAAGTCCCATTTTTGCGATATAGCCGACGCCCTCGCCACCTTTTATTCCCTTGTCAATAATAAGCGCCATAACAGACGGAATAAAGATTTCCATAGCCACCTCACCCATCATCATAACAGGTGTTAAAATAGCGTAAATCTTATATTTTCCTATACTTGGCAGTAATTTTTTAAACATAAGTTACCTTCGCCCTTTCATACTAAAAAATACCATCTTTATTATTATAAACCTATTTAAAAACCTCGTCAATACATTATGCACAACATTTAGATGAAAATTTTGTGAAAACTTTATACAAAAAAGCACTGCAAAGTTCAAGACCTTTACAGTGCTTTGATAGTATTTTTAACAGATTTTTAAACTGCAACAACGGAATAATGCTTTTTAGTGGTGAGAATTTTTTCAAATTCCTCTTCAGGCATAGGCTTATCAAACAAAAATCCCTGTACCTTGAGGCAGTTAATCTTTTTAAGGAATTCAGCCTGAGCGATGGTTTCAACGCCCTCAGCGATAACCTCCATATCAAGCTCGTTAACCATATTTACGATATTCTTGATAACAATTTCATCAGTTCTGCACTGTTTTTCAAGCTTGTTATCAATGTTTGACAAAAATGACCTGTCAAGCTTGATTATATCGGCATTCAAATCCTTGATAAGGTTAAATGACGAATAGCCTGTACCAAAATCGTCGATAGAAGTCTTGATTCCCAGCTCCTTCATATTGTTTATGAAAATACAAAGTGCCTCATAGTCCTCATAGCCTGACATTTCAGTAAGCTCGATTTCAATATACTCGCTTGTAATTCCGTATCTGTTCATAATAGAAAGAATTTCATTTGTGAGATTTCTGTTATAAAGATTGAGCTTTGAGAAGTTTACAGAAACCCTCACCGGGTCAATTCCCATATCAATCCATCTTCTCAGCGACTGACAAACTCTTTCAAAAACATAAAAGTCAATGCTACTTACCTTGCCCTCACGCTCAAGCACAGGAATAAACTGTGCCGGTGGGATAAGCTCGCCGTCTTTAAGCCAGCGTACAAGTGCCTCGCCACCACATACAGAATTATCCTCAAGATTAACCTTCGGCTGATAGAACACGCAGAATTCCATTTCCTTAAGTGCCTTTGGAAATACGTTTGAAATTTCCTTTTCCTGCATAATTCTCTTAATCATATAAGGGTCCATCTTGACAAAATCGCTGGTTTCCTTAGCTCTTGCCACGTCAAGTGCCACAAAGGCAGCGTTCATAATATCGTTGAGGGTATCATTTTTTCTTGCCTCATAAAAGCCTGCTCTTGCAGCCACATCAAAGGAAATAATATTGCTTCCCGTATTAAGTGGCACAGAAATATTTGAGAGGTATTCAGTAAAGCTGTCAACTCTTTCGTTGTTTATAATAACAGCAAAATTATCCCCGCCAAGAATTGCAAGCATTTCACTTTCCACAAGGAAATTCTTTACTACAACTCCGAATTTCTTTAAAATTTCGTCAGCCTTTCTTGGACCGAACTTCTGACATAAATATCTGAAATTCTTGATATGCAAAACACAGATAGTTTTTCCAACCATTTTATCGTTTGCGATAAGCTTTTCACCATAAGTAATAAAAGCTGTGGTGTTAGGAAGTTTTGTTTTTGCATCTGTAACAGCAGAATTCTTTGCCATTTCCAAAAGCCACGAGTTTCCACCCGTTACAAACAAAAGCTGTCCGAAAAACTTAACATCAGCCTTTTCTTTGTCATTCCAGAAATAGTCCTTATCGGCGTAAAATGTGCAAACCGACCTGCCTGTTTCAAAAATAGGATAGCTTACAGTTACAGAGCATTCATTGTTCCATTCGTCGTTTATACAGAAAATCCCCACATTTCCTGCAGCGCCCGAAGGAGTTATTTCGTTTCTAGGAGAATAATATTCAAGCTCAGCTCTTGAAATTCTCATCATTTCAGCAACAGGCCCGATATTATCCTTTAAGGTTATATCATACTGTGTTCTGGAATTTACATTTTCAGTAAGCTTCCCGAACAAATCTTTTAACCTTTCGTCATAAAAAATACTGTCCAAAATCTTCACCCCTCTATTTAGCTTCTGCCTTGTGTTCTCTCTTCTGGATATACATTCTCTCGTCAGCAATTCTGATTTTTTCATAAACATCATCATTATCACTGCACTTTGCAGAAACATATCCACAGCTTACAACCACCTTGTAAGGTCTGTCAAGGTCAGAATCATTGAAGTATTCTATCTCTTCATTAAGTGCATTAACAAATCTCTGTGCATAATCCTTGTCTGTTTCTTCCCCGATAATTATAAACTCGTCGCCACCAAATCTTGCACAGATTTCTCCGTTTTCGCTTATAGCCCTGAGAGCGTGAGCAACACCAATTATCGCCTTGTCGCCCTCGTTATGCCCGTAGGTATCGTTAATAAGCTTCATTCCGTCCATATCCACCGAGAAAATCACAATGTTATGTCCGTTTTCATTACATATATCGATAAGCTCCTGAGCATTTTCATAAAAGCCACGTCTGTTATAGATTCCCGTCATATAGTCACGGATATACATAGATTCAAGAAGAGATTTTGCCTGTTCCAGAATAAACTTATTTCTGAAATTCTCAATAATCTGGTTTGTATTATTTAAAAATCTTCTTGTATTGTTAAAAATAATATTCTCTGTATCAAAAGTAACAATAATATATCCGAAAACATCGCTCTGATAATGGACAGGCGAAAACATAAAGCAGTTGTATTTTTCAAATTCGCTTTCAATGTCAGGGACAAGCTCCTTTGTGTTAAAGGTCTTACCTACCGAGAAATCACCGTTTTCGCATTTCATTATGTTATTCATCTTAGCCGTAAAGCATTTTTTGTATCTGTAAGGCTCTCTTATATCTGTAAAGCAGTCTGTGTTAAGACAGCACCACGAATAAGTATCGGCATATCTGGACATTGTTTCTGCAATTTCCTCAGGAGTATTACAGTCAATAACCTTTGAAACATACGAAAACATATGCACTTCGTGGCCGTCAGACTCATCCATCAGGTTATACATATCAATAATTCTGTCACAGACGTCCTCATAGTTTGTAGGCACACAGCCACAGCTTTGTGACACTCGCATATTATACATAACCTCTGTCCTGTCAGCCACAGGCACATTATTTATAATTCCGTCTGCAACATCTAAAATAGCCTTTCCCATACCCTCATAGTCAGGTGCAGCCGTAGTAAGTCTTGGTGTAACATACTGTTCAAGCTCAACTCCGTCAAAGCCTGTAACAATAATATCCTCAGGTACTCTGTAACCTCTCTTTTTAAGCTCCTGCTGTGTGGCAATAGCCATACTGTCGTTTGCGCACACTATCGCCTCAGGCACTTCAAGTCCGCTTTCAAAGAATATCTTTATAGCCTCTCTTGTAGGTCTGTCCCAGAAATCCCCGTAGCCTATTCTTCTTTCGTCGATTTCAATTCCATTTTCAGAAAGAACCTTTTTGTATGTGTCAATTCTGCTGTCGGAAAAAGGATTGTTTCTCATTCCTCCAATCATATTGACAACCCTGCACTTATGGTCTTCAACAACGTGTCTTACAAGCTTTTCAAAATTATCAGCATAGTTGAAATGCACGCTCTTGCAACCGTCATAGTCCTTGTCAAAAACAACAACAGGAAGATTAACAGAAAGTGCGTCGCTGATTATTTCTTCAACAACCGACTCGTTCTTTATAGCTTCAGGCATAACAACAAGTATATCAAGAAGCTCTGCATTCACAAGCTTATAAACACTTGATTCGCCCTTCTGATATGCGTTTTCAACATACATATTTGTAAAGGCGTTAAACATAAACACCTTATAGCCACGCTTGACAGCCTCCTTTGAAATTGAAAAAACAACCTTTCTCTCAATTTCGTTCTGAACTTCAGCTGTACATATTCCGAGAATTTTGTAATTCTTCTTTTCACCTTTAAACATACATGCACCTCATTGTGTGTTGTTTTAAGCACAACATTTCAGGATAAGTTTAGCACATTTTGTATAAAATTTCAAGTAAACGTTGACAAGTTTTAAAAATGTTGTCAATACTGCACAACAGAGAACTAAAATTTTATACTTTTTGTTGTTTTATTAAAAACTTTGTGATAAAATATATAACAGTTATACAGGATTTAAGGAGATGCCTATGGAATACGAAAACGGACAGTGGATTATGAAAGGGATTTCAAAAGACAGTCCCCACAGAATAAAGAATATCAATGAACTCATAGACTATATAAATAAGGTGGGTTTTCTACCACTTTTTTCTAATGATATAAAGGGATTTTCCCTCGAAGAAAAAACATACGCATACGACTGGTTTTGTGAAAATCCACAGACCGACCCGTGGATTTGGAGAGAAGAGCTTGCAAAAAGTGGTAAGGTTGTTTATTCAAAGCTTTTTGACAAGCGTGCAGGCTTTGTGTCGCTTGAATGGTTTCCTCATCTTGTAAACTGGCGTCGTGACGGTTATGATTTTGACAGCCTTGTTGACGAAGGTATTGCAAAAAGACGTGAAGCCCTTATTATGAATCTCTTTCTGGAAGATGACAGCAGTAAGTATTCCTGTGATATAAAAAAGCAGGCAGGTTTTAAAAAAGGTGGCGAAAAGAATTTCAACGGTGTAATTACCGACCTTATGATGAAAACCTATCTTGTGCTTTCGGATTTCAGACAGAGAAAAAACAAAAAGGGCGAGCCTTATGGAATGAAGATAGCTATTTATTCCACACCTGAAAGCGTATGGACCTATGACGAGGTTACAAAAGCATATACCGAAGACCCTGAAAAATCAAAAGAGCTTATTTTAAATCATCTTAAAACTATTCTTCCTGACGCAGAGGAAAAGCAGATTATAAAGCTTTTTCTGTAATGGTTGACAAGTTTTAGTAAACAGTATACAATAATATATAACAAAATACTAATTGGAGAATTTTATGAAAAAGCTGTTGTTTGTATTTAATCCTAACGCAGGCAAAAGCACAATCAAAGAAAGCCTGTGCGACATAATTGATATATTTACAAAGGGTGGATATGAGGTTACTGCATACCCTACCCAGGCAAGACTTGACGGTTTTCAGAAAATCCTTGAGGACGCTTCCAAGTATGATTTGGTGGTTTCTTCAGGTGGCGACGGAACTATGAGCGAGTCTATCAAGGGCATTATGAATAGTGGTGCTAACGTGCCTATCGGATATATTCCTGCTGGTACTGTAAACGACTTTGCACACAGTATGGATATTTCAAAAAATATGATTGACGCTGCCAATGCTGTTGTAAAGGGCGTTCCCTTTGCATACGACGTAGGCTCATTCAACGGGGACTACTTCTGTTATGTTGCTGCTTTTGGCGCATTCACCGACGTATCTTATGAAACCCCACAGTCTACCAAGAATATTTTCGGGCATTTAGCTTATCTTATGGAAGGCGTTAAGAGAATTAAAACCCTCGAAGCTTATGATATTACCGTTGAACACGACGGCGAAGTTTATCGTGATGACTTTATCGTAGGACTTATTTCAAATACTATTTCTATTGCAGGACTGTCTAATCTTGTTGCAGAGGGCGTTGTTTTTGACGACGGACTTTTTGAAGTTACACTTATTAAAACTCCTAATTCCCCACTTGAACTGAGCAAGATTTTAAACTGCATTATTATGAAAAACTTAGACCCTAAGTATTTTTATACATTCAAGACTTCACGAGTAAGATTTACTTCCGAACAGGAAATCAAGTGGACACTTGACGGCGAAAGTGGTGGTAGCTATACCGTAGCTGACATTGAGGCTATGAGACAGGCTGTTAAAATTATCGTTGAGCCACCAAAGGAAAAGGAATAATTTTTATGAAAAGCTTAAGACGAATTTTGTGTAGTGCTTTAAGCGTTGTGATGCTTTTTTCGTTGAGCGCTTGCACAACTCCAGAAGAAAAAGAAAAGCAGAAAGCCGATGACAAGGACAAGGCAGTTGAAATTGCCGATAAGTATTTTGACGACACCTTTGAATACGACTTTGACTTTTACGGTGGAGGTGGTGGCGAGGCAGCTATGGATATTTATGTGTTTACCGACGGAGAAACATATAACTGCGTGGCACTCCCTACCGAAGAGGACGCTCCTGACGCCCGTGTATATTATGACTGTTATCTTCACCAGTTTGAAAGTGGCAGATGGCAGCTTCAGGAATGGGAAAGCAGTGAGCTTGCTGAATAATTAAACTACAACCACATCCGATTGATTTCGGGTGTGGTTTTTGTTTAAAAGCGTTTGCAGTACAGTTTTCAGGACACTTGACTATTGAATTTCAAGAAATTTTATGGTATAATTATGTAAATAAAAAATTAAGGGAGGTCGCTATGCCATTACAGATTATTAGACAGGACATTACAAAAATGCAGGTTGACGCAATTGTAAATGCCGCTAACGAAACTCTTCTCGGTGGAGGTGGAGTTGACGGTGCAATTCACGAGGCAGCAGGTGCAGGTCTCCTTGCTGAATGCAGAACTCTCGGAGGTTGTAAAACAGGCTGTGCTAAAATCACAGGCGGGTACAATCTTCCTGCAAAATATGTTATTCACACGGTAGGACCGATTTACAACGACGGAAACCACAACGAAAAGGCTTTGCTTGAAGCCTGCTACAAGAATTCCCTTGAACTTGCCAAGAAAAACAACTGCGAAACAGTGGCTTTCCCGCTGATTTCTTCGGGAGTTTACGGATACCCTAAGGACAAGGCT
>JAFTNX010000206.1 GCA_017451665.1 Oscillospiraceae bacterium
ATCATCATTAAAAATCAAGTCGCTGATTTTCTTTTTAAAAATCTCACCTTCGCAAAGTTCCCGGAATGCAGGATGATAAAAACCACCTATCATTTCCCCTTCGACAAGTTCAGATGCGTGAAGTCCGAGTTTTATAACCTTTATCCCTGCTTTTTCAAATCTCATAAGCAAATCAGCACAAAGCTTAACTGCATCATCAAAAGAATACGGGTTATAAATTCCATTCTTATAAAGCTCTGCAAGTCTTGTGTTTTCAAGTATAACAGTAGGATAAATTCTCACTGTATCGGGTTTTAAGGCAATTATTTCATCAGCTGTTTTACTGTCGGTATCCAAATCCGAACCATAAAGTCCCGTCATCATCTGAAGTCCAAGTTCTAAATCAAATTTCTTTATCAGCTCTGACGCATTTCTCACGTCGTCAGCTGTATGTCCCCTATCGTTAAGATAAAGCACCTTATCGTTCATTGACTGAGCGCCAAGTTCGATTGCCGAAACTTTATAGCTTTTCAGCAGTTCAAGTACGTCTTTATCAACACAGTCGGGGCGTGTTGAAATTCTGATACCCCTGAATTTCCCCTCGCCTACAAACTGCGATGCAGTTTCCAGAAGAGAAATCATATATTCCCTGTCGATAGCAGTAAAGCTCCCACCGAAAAAGGCAATTTCGCTGTTATCAAGGCTATTCACCTGAAAAAGTGCCTTTTCACAAGCAGATTTTACGTCATCGGGAGTCGGAGTAGAAAAACTTCCACTAATGGTATGCTGATTACAAAAAGCGCATTTATTAGGGCAACCGATATGTGACACAAAAATCGAAATATTACTATGTTTCATAGCCCATAAGTTTCAAGGCTTCCTTAGCGGCAGCCTGTTCAGCCTGTTTTTTAGAATGTCCTGTACCCTCGCCGATAACATTTGAATTAAGTTTAACCTGAATTGTAAATGTCTTATCATGGTCAGGGCCTACTGCACTCTTCAAGAAATACTCAACCTTTTCCTCGGGATTTTTCTGGATAACCTCCTGAAGAATTGTTTTATAATCGTTATTTGAAACAGCCTTTTTAAGTGACAAATCCTTTGGTATAAACGAAAGCACATATTTTGATGCGTTTTCAATTCCACCGTCAAGATACACAGCAGCAATTACAGCCTCAAAGGCGTCAGCAAGGATAGACGGTCTTTTTCTCCCACCGGTATTTTCCTCGCCTTTTCCAAGCATAATATAGTCGCCCAAATCTATTGTTTTTGCAAATTCATAAAGAGAATTTTCACAAACAAGGCTTGACCTTACCTTTGTAAGGTGTCCCTCAGGAAGATGCTGATAGTGTTCAAAAAGGTAATTTGAAACAACAATTGACAGCACAGAATCGCCTAAAAATTCAAGTCTTTCGTTGGAATTTTTCTTTGTTTCATTTGCAAAAGAGGAATGTGAAAGAGCCTCATAGAGGATACCCTTATTTTTGAAGGTATAGCCTATTTTTCTTTCAAATTCCGAAAAATCAACATTAAAGCTCATATAAACCTTTCCTTTTTGGCTTATTTTTCAGTTTTAACTTCTGAAATAACTCTTGTCATTTCGTCAATTGCACCTGATGAAGTAAACTGATAAGCCTGTCTGATTGCATTATAAAAAGCCTTTGCGTCGCTACTTCCGTGAGCCTTGTTAACAGGCTTTGAAGTACCCAAAAGAGGTGAGCCACCGTATTCGGAGTAGTCCATTCTCTTTCTGAAAGCTTTGACTTTTTTAAGTAAAAACAGTGCTCCGATTTTTGACTTAAGCCCTGTCATAAGCATTCCTTTAAGCTCTCTTGAAATAAACTTTCCCATACCCTCATAGAGTTTCAAAAGCATATTTCCTGTGTAGCCGTCAGCCACGCATACATCAGCTACACCTGTCGGCAAATCTCTTGCCTCAACATTTCCACCGAAGTTAATCGGTGTGTTTTTAAGAAGCTTATAAGTTTCGATTTCAAGCTCTCTGCCCTTTGACTCTTCGGCACCGATATTGGCAAGCATTACATTCGGCTTTTCAAAGCCCATAATAGCCTTCATATAAGCGCTTCCCATAATAGCCCACTGCTGGAGCATTTCAGGTCGGCAGTCTGTATTAGCGCCTGCGTCAAGGAGCATAAAAGGTGTTGTAGATGTAGGAAGTACAGGTGCAAGAGCAGCACGCTTTACGCCTTTAATTCTCTTAACGATAAAAGTTCCACCTACAACGAGAGCACCCGTTGAGCCTGCTGAAACAAAAGCATCGCCTTCGTCATCTGCAAGCATTTTCATTCCCACAGCCATTGAGCAATCCGATTTACCCTTGATGATTTCAGTAGGGGCTTCACAGATTTCAATAACAGATGGTGCGTGTTTTATTTTAAGTTTTGAAATATCAATTTTATTTTCTTCGGCACACTTTTTAATCTTCTCTTCATCGCCTACAAGGGTAATATCAGTATCAAATTCCTCTACTGCTTTTGTAGCACCCTTAATGACTTCAAGAGGAGCATTATCTCCACCGAATGCGTCAACTATAATATTCATACAGCAGTTCTCCTTTCGCTGTAATCTAAATGTCCTTTAAAACTTCATCAAGGTCGTTAAGACCTCTTTCTGCAAGCTTTTCATATTTGAGTTTTTTATCCCTGATTCTTTCAGGAAGTTCAGGCAAAATACCCATATTACAGCCCATAGGCTGAAAATCAGTAACAGTTTCATCGCTGATATAGTTACACAAAGCACCAAGCATTGTAGTTTCAGGCAAGGTAACATCAGCAAGTCCCTTAATCTGTCTTGCCATTGAAAGTCCTGCAAAAATACCGCTTGCAGCAGATTCGATATAGCCTTCAACTCCTGTAATCTGACCTGCAAAGAAAATATTCTTATGTTTTCTCATTCTGAAATTCTTATCAAGAAGCTTTGTAGAATTTATAAAAGTATTTCTATGCATAACGCCATATCTTACAAATTCAGCGTTCTGAAGTCCTGTAATAAGCGAGAATACTCTTTTTTGTTCGCCGAATTTAAGATTTGTCTGAAAACCTACGAGGTTATAAAGCGTACCCTCTGAATTTTCAGCTCTTAACTGAACAACAGCATAAGGGCGTTTATCAGTTCTCGGGTCAGTAAGTCCCACAGGCTTCAGCGGTCCGAAACGCATTGTATCAGCGCCTCTTTTAGCAAGCACTTCTATTGGCATACAGCCTTCATAAACCTTGAAATGTTCCTTTTCAAACTCTTTAAGTGGAGCTGATTCAGCATTAACAAGCTCGTTATAAAAGGTTTCATACTCCTCTTTATTCATCGGGCAGTTAATATAGTCGGCCTCGCCTCTGCCATAACGTGAAGCAAAGAAAACAAGGTTTTTATCAAGACTATCAAAGGTAACGATAGGTGCAGCTGCGTCGTGAAAGCTAAGGTAATCGCCACAGAGCTTCTGAATATCCTCTGCAAGCTTTTCACTTGTAAGAGGGCCTGTTGCAACAATCACGTTTTCATCAAGTGGGATTTCCATAACCTCTTGTGAAACAAGAGTGATAAGTGGGTGGCTTTTGATTTTTTCTGTTACAAGGTCAGAGAATTTTTCTCTGTCAACAGCCAGAGCGCCACCAGCAGAAACCTTAGAAAGCTGTGCGCACTCCATAGTAAGTGAGCCGAGTCTTCTCATTTCCTCTTTGAGCATACCTGCTGCCGAGCCTATTCTATCAGCTTTAAGTGAATTTGAACACACAAGTTCAGCAAGTCCGTTATATTTATGAGCAGGCGAAAACTTAACAGGTTTCATTTCATACAGTTCAGTTTCAACACCTGCCTGGGCAAGCTGCCACGCTGCCTCACAGCCTGCAAGTCCTCCACCGATAACTTTAACCTTCATTTCCAAGAGCCCTTTCATATCCACAGTTTGTCTGGTGGCAGACAAGCTTTCCGCTTTTTCCACCCTTCTGGAAAAGTGTAGACTGGCACTTAGGACAGATTTCCTTAGTTGGGGTATCCCATGTCATAAACTGACATTCAGGGTTATTTTCACAGCCAAAGAATTTCTTTCCCTTTTTGGATTTCTTCTGCAAAATCTTTTTACCACAGTAAGGACATTTTCCACCAGTATCGTGGACAATAGCCTTTGTATTTGTACACTGTGGGAAGCCTGAGCAAGCAAGGAATTTTCCGAATTTACCGATTTTTATAACAAGTGGCTTGCCACAAACTTCGCAAATCTGGTCTGTTTCTTCAGAAGGAATTTTAACACGCTTATCCTTCATTTCATCTTCTGCTTTATCAAGGCTCTTTACAAATCCCTTATAGAAATCATCAAGTGTCTTAACCCAGTCTTTTTTACCCATTTCAACAGAGTCGAGATTGTCTTCCATTTTTGCAGTAAACTTAACGTCAACTATTTCTGAAAAATGCTCCTTCATAAGCTCAGTTGTAACTTCCCCAAGAGAAGTAGGCTTAATCTGTTTTCCATCTCTTTCAACATAGCTTCTTGAAAGGATTGTAGAAACTGTTGTAGCATAGGTTGATGGTCTTGCAATTCCGTTTTCTTCAAAAGCCTTAACAAGTGTAGCTTCTGTATATCTTGCAGGTGGCTGAGTAAAATGCTGATTTCCACCAAGCTCTTTAAGTGTCAGCTTATCGTCCTTTTTAATAACAGGAAGAACATTCTTCTTTTCGTCTTCCTCGTCCTTTGATTCCTCATAAAGAACAGTAAAACCGTCAAATTTAACGCTATAACCTGTTGCCTTAAAGCCACAGCCGTTTGCAGAAATATCAACTGAAACTGTATCCATAAGGCAATTTGACATCTGGCTTGCAATAAATCTTTCCCAGATAAGTTTATAAAGCTTATACTGGTCATTAGTAACGCCATTTGCTTTAAGCATATCAGGAGTAAGTTCAGGGTGGGTAGGTCTGATAGCTTCGTGAGCGTCCTGTGCAGAGCCCTTGGACTTATAAACCTTAGGGCTGTCAGGAATATATTCCTTACCGTACTTCTTTTCGATAAACTTATAGGTAGCCTCTCTTGCTTCTTCGGAAATTCTGAGGCTATCGGTTCTCATATAGGTAATAAGACCTGTTGTGCCGTAGTCCTTGATTTCAAGACCTTCATAAAGCTCCTGAGCAGTACGCA
>JAFTNX010000207.1 GCA_017451665.1 Oscillospiraceae bacterium
CTTGGCATATCAGTTCCGTAGTTAACCTGATAGTTATATGTAGGCTTTCCGATGTATCCGAACTGAACTCCTCTGTTCTTTGTAAGTCCCACCTTATCAAGTGCGTCCATAATGTTAGTACCAAGAAGTGTGTCCTCATAGATTTGCTTATTTGAAACCCAGATTTCAACACCCTGTCCAACTTCAGCACTGTTTCTGTGAAGTGAAACGAACAGGTCAGCTTTGCTTTCGTTAGCCATAAGACATCTGTCGTCAAGTGAAACGAATGTATCATCATCTCTTGAAGTAACGACTGTTACGCCCATTCTTTCAAGCTCTTTTTTTACAGCTAAAGTAATTCTGAGGTTGTCGTCCTTTTCAAGTCTGGTTTCAGAAGAATCTGTACATCCACCATCTTCCCCACCGTGACCAGCGTCAAGGAAAACCTTATAATCAGGAAGTACCTCTTCCTCAATTAAAACTTCCTCTTCAGGCTCGTCAGCAAAGGTAGAACCCTCAACCTTTTTCTCTGTAAGCGTTTTCACTTCAGCCTTGTTTCCGGACGATGCAACATAAACAATCATTGTTACACATCCGATAATAACCAAAGCAAAAATTGCTATTGCAACTATAACTCTATCCCAAAATATAACATATCCACCATTTGAAGTGGTTTTATTTTCATTATTCTTTATATTCATTTTATGTCCTCTTTAAGTTAAAAATTGTTCTTTTCTTTGTTCTATTATCTATCTTTAAGTTGAATTATCTGCTAGTTACAATTATAACACAATTATGACAATTTGGCAACAATTTAATTGTGAATTTTTTGTGACCTCGTTAATTATCAAGTGCTCTTTCGTCACAGAATTCGCAAATAAGGTTATCACCAACGCCAACAAAGGACTTAGGTAAATAGTTTTCAGAATTTGTAATACATTTTGGGTTAGGGCAACAAATCTTCTTTTCTTTGCCAAAAAGCAAAGGTGAAGGCTTATCTTTTCCCTCAAGAATTGTAAGAACAAGTGCCATTCTTACATAGACACCATATTCAGCCTGTTTAAAGTACAATGCTCTTGGGTCGTCATCAACCTCAATTGCAATTTCATCAACTCTTGGGAGTGGATGCATAACAATAAGGTCCTTTTTTGCGTTAAGCATTTTATGATTGTCAAGGACATAAATATTCTTCTGAGCCTCATATTCTTCGACAGATGCAAATCTTTCACGCTGAATTCTTGTCATATAAAGTACGTCAAGCTCGCCTATTGCGTCTTCAAGGCTTTCTACCTCTTTATATTCAGCACCATGTGCGTCAAGAACGTCCTTGATATAAGACGGAAGTCTTAAAAAGTCAGTTGAAATAAGCACGAACTTATTATTCTTATAGCAAGAAAGTGCTTTACAAAGTGAGTGAACAGTTCTGCCGTTTTTAAGGTCGCCACAAAGACCGATAGTAAGGTTATCAAGTCTTCCCTTTTCTTCTCTTAAAGTAAGAAGGTCAGTAAGCGTCTGTGTAGGGTGAAGATGTCCACCGTCACCTGCATTGATAACAGGACAATCAGCAGTGAGTGCAGCAGCCTTAGCAGCACCGGCAACAGGATGTCTCATAACTAAAATATCAGCATAGCTACTTACGACCTTTGTGGTATCTTTAAGGTTTTCACCCTTTGAAACAGAAGAGGTTGAAGGGTTATCAAAGCCTATAAGTGAACCACCAAGTCTGAGCATTGCTGTCTGGAAAGACATCTGTGTTCTTGTTGACGGCTCATAAAAAAGAGTCGCCATAATCTTTCCCTTACATTTTTCGGAATACTCAGCAGGATTATTCTTTATGTTATGACCAAGCTCAACAATCCCATTCCAGAATGAAACAGGATAGTCGTTAAGGTCAATAAGATTTACAAATTCAAAGCTCATAATATACGTCCCCTCAATCTGATAAAAATCAGAAATTCATCTTTTACATTATACCACTTTCAAGAGATTATTTCAATAGAAAATCATCTTACAAGCTGTAATTTTTTAAGGTTTTCGTCCTGAATAAATCCACCATAATTATAAAGAACAAGAATCTGGTCATAGTCCTTTACATCAACTACGCTGTTAAGCAAAAGCACGCTTCTCATATCAACCATTGTAATCTGTGAATAGTGCTGAGTAAGGAATGGTACAAAGCACTGTGCATAGCTGTCTTTAATTACGAGAATTTTATTTTCTTCTGCATAGTCAGTTTTGATGTCAACAACAGGATACATAGCATTGTTAAGATAATAGCTGTATTTATCCTTTTTTCCTAAATACTCGTTAAAGTACATTGTATCGTAAATAAGAGTTTCAGAGCCTGTTTTGATAGCAACTTCAGTTACGTTAACGCCCTTTGTGGAATACTTATCAATTGTATCTGCTCCATAGCCATCATAAAGTGCCTTGGAATAGTAAGTGCCATAAAACTTATCGCTCATTGGCTGAACGTTATAGTTATTGTATTCAACAGGGTTATAACCCATTTTTCTTATAGCTGCATTATAACAGAGATATGCCCCGTAAGAAGTCCAGTGGTGGTCATTTTTATAATAGATATATCTGTCTCTTGAGGAATAAAGCTTTGGATAGATATTAAGAGTTGTTACCTTATCGCTAAGGCTGTAATAAATATCGTCAATAGCTTTTTTCTGGTCGATGTTTTCATAGTATTCAGGGATTTCTTCTGAATAAATACCTGCTGCAGTTGGCACAAGCATTACAAAAACAGGCTTTCCGGAAACTTCTGCAAGGTGGTTTATCGCATTAACAGATTTATCAACTGTATCCTTTTTGAATTCTGTTATAGGTTCAACATATCTGTCGTCAAGCAGAAGAACGCCGTTTGTCATTTTGCTTCCGATAAGCATATCTGATTTGGTTTTAACAGTTATAAGGCTTGTTCTCATTGCAAAATGGTCTGAAACATAAGAATCAAGCTTACTCATAAAGCGATTATCCTTGTCGTTATTGAAGATTTCTTCTGCTGAAATCTCCGGGAATTCTTCAAGGTATCTGTTTTCTGCTTCTGAAAAATCAGATTTTGGCAGGAATATGGTCATAAACATAAAAGTGCCAAGAGTCAGAAAAAATACTATTATCGAAACATATTTCATTGTTTTTTCCATATCTTTTCCCTCCCTTTAAAATCTGAAATACAAGAATGGATTATAGGTTTCATTAACAAGATAAGCTGTTGACAAAAGCATAATCGCAAGCTGTATAAGTGGTCTTACTGAAAGTGAAAGCTTTGTGCTGAACTTTGTTACATATTCAGCACCTTTCTTTACAAGCTGTGTTGAGCCGATTATACAAAGAACAAGTACAACGCCGTATGTTACAAGGAAATATGTTGCCTTTACGTCATAGAATTTTCCTGTTGCGCCGAACATAGCCTTGAAGTAATTGAATGCGTCCTTGAGGGTAGCAGTTTCAAAGAGTACCCAGCCAAAGAGTACAAGCACAAAGGTATAGAAAATTCCAAGGATTTTTGGAAGCTTTGCAAGAAACTTTCCATAAACAAATCTTTCGAGAATAATAAGAATACCAAAATAGATACCCCAAAGCATAAAGTTCCAGCATGCACCATGCCAGAAACCTGTAAGCGCCCAGGTAACTGCAAGGTTATAGATTGTTCTTGCTGTACCGTTTCTGTTGCCACCAAGTGGGATATAGACATATTCTCTGAACCACGAACCGAGAGTGATATGCCATCTTCTCCAGAATTCAGAAATTGATTTTGAAGTGTATGGGTAGTTGAAGTTATTCGGGAATTCAAATCCCAGCATTTTCCCAAGACCTACTGCCATATCTGAATAACCTGAGAAGTCAAAGTAAATCTGGAATGCAAATGCGATTATACCAATCCACGCTGTAAACACTGAAATCTGAGTATAATCCATAGCCTTGACCTGACTCCACAAAAGTCCGATATTGTTTGCAAGAAGCACCTTTTTACCAAGTCCCTTTACAAAAACAGCGATACCATCAGCTATGTCGTCAACAGTTGTTTTTCTGTCGTCAAGTCTTTCTGCAACTTCATCATAGGTAACAATAGGACCTGCAACAATCTGTGGAAACATAGTTACAAATGCCATAAAGTTAATTAAATTCTTCTGAACCTTGATTTTTCTTCTATAAAGGTCAATTGTATAAGACATACTCTGGAATGTATAGAAAGAAATACCGATAGGAAGTGGAAGTTGCGGGTCTGAGATTGAAGTACCAAAAACAGCATTGATATTTGTAATAAAGAACGAGCTGTACTTGAATATTCCAAGAAGTCCTACATTCATAAGCACTGAAACTATCAGACATATCGTTCTTACTGTTTTGTTATTGTCTTTCCAGTGCATAATTCTTCCTGCTGTATAGTCAATAGCGGCCGACAAAATCATTATTAAAACATAAATCGGCTCGCCCCACGCATAGAAGAACAAACCAGTTACAAGCAGGATAAAGTTTTTAATAGCTTTTGGTGAAACAAAATATATCAAAAGCGTTATCGGCAGAAAAAAGTACAAAAATGTAAGGCTTGAAAATACCATTATCCGATACTCCTTATTTTAGTGATTATTTCTTTATATTCGTCTTTTGAATACATAGTATTTACAATTTCAAGCAGAGCTTTACTGCTTAAAAGTTGTGGCAAATCCATATATTTCAAAAGCTTTTTTCTAAGATTACTACTATCAGGACCACCCGAAAGCCC
>JAFTNX010000018.1 GCA_017451665.1 Oscillospiraceae bacterium
AATTTCGTCTTTCTTAAAGGTTTCACCAAGTTTTTCAATCAAAGCAATAGAATCCTTTCTTGAGTTTGGCAAAACAAGGTGACGGACAATAGTACCACGCTTTATAAGTCCGTTTTCTATTATTGGTTTACCTGTAATTTCAGCCATTTTTTTAATAGCAGAAATTGCGTTTATAAAATAGTCCTCTGCCTTTGAATACTCTTTTGAAATATCACTATCAAAATACTTCAAATCAGGCAAAAACACATCAACATAGCCCTTTAATTTTTCAATTGTTTCTACCCTTTCATAGCCTCCGCTATTATAAACCACTGGGATAGTGAGTTTTCCACTACAAAGGTCGAGTGCCTCAATAATCTGTGGAACAAAGTGGGTAGGATTAACAAGATTTATATTATGAGCGCCTTTTTCCTGAAGCTCAAGGAAAATCTCTGAAAGTCTGTCAACAGACACCTCATAGCCTTTATTCTGTGCTGAAATTTCGTAATTCTGGCAGAAAACACATTTAAGCACACAGCCCGAAAAGAAAACAGTCCCAGAGCCGTTTTTACCACTTATTACAGGCTCTTCCCAGAAATGAAGCTGAAAATTGGCAATGCGGATTTTATCGGTCTCGCCACAAAATCCGCACTTTTCTGTTCTGTCAACTCCACATTTTCTCGGGCAGAGTTCACATTTTTTAATATTCATATTTTAGTCCTTGAAAACCATATCTGCTGCAAAGTCAGTATAGAAAACATACTCAGGATTTCCTTCATATGACATCTGCAAAGCGACTGAAAAATAGTGTGATACAGGAACAGCATAGTAAAGTGAGAATGAGTATGTTACACTATCTTCAATAATATCTTTTTTATAATCATCAGTAGGAAGTGGGTCTGCAAAGCATTCGTCTGAGATATCACCATTTTCGTCAATAAAGAGACAGTCAAGATATGCATCAAATTCTGAAATATTGATTCTTTCTCCACTATTATTTGTAACTGTAAGTGGAACTTCAACTACATAAAGCTCGCTTATATCGTCCCAGTCTACATATTCATCATAGTCAGTAGCATATGATGATGGCTGATAAGGAACATAAACAGGAGTTCCTACAACTACTTCAAAATCGTCTGCGATAATTTTTTCACCCTGAGTTATAATAGCTATGTCCTGATAGTAATTTGTTCCTGTGTTATACTGAGGGAAATCAGGGATTTCCGGAACAGTAGGTTCAACTATAACAGGGATTTTCGGAAGTTCTATTTCCGGCAAATCAATATCAGGTATATTGATTTCAGGCTGAACATAGCTGAAAGTAGTTGTTTTATAATCATCATAATCATTCTTGGCAGCGTTCATACCTACAACTGTAAAAATAACTGTCGAAGCAACTGAAAGTATAATTGAAACAGTAATAAAAATAATGATAATCTTTACAGCCTTAGAAGCACCATTATTTGTATTATTTGAGTTATAAGATGTTCTGTAAACAGTACGTGGGCTTGCGCCTGATGAAGAATAGGTTGTTGTATATGTAGTTGTAGTACCGTTTTTATTTGTGTTATATGTGGTTGAAGACTTAGCGTTACTAAAAGTAGTACCTTTATTTGCACCTGTAAAAGATGGTCCGAATGTAGTTGAACGGTTACCTGTTGCTGTATTTCCTGAAGAAAATGACTGAGTATTTCTTTCAATCTTTTCCTTCTGTGCTTCAAGTCTTTCCATTTCAAGCTGTTTCTGGACATCGCTCATACCACTATCTGAAAATGATGTATTTTCATTATGTGCGTGAAGGTCAAAAGGCAGGTCGTCACAGCTTATTGTTGCTTCTCTTGAAGTGAAGCATTCAGGACAGATAGCACCGTCACCTTTTTTAAACTTATATCCACAGCATTCACATTTTTGTGCCATTTATTTATCCCCCTACAAATTATAATCAAGAATTTCAACGCCAGCGGAAACAGGCTTTACAACCTTACAGAAAGAATAATCGTCCTCAAGCTCCTTAGCGCATTTTTTAGCGTCACGTTTATTATCAAAAATTCCGAATACAGCCGAGCCACTTCCCGTCATCATACTGCCGAGAGCGTCGTTTTCAAGCATTTTTTCTTTAAGGCATCTGATTTCATCACAGTCAGCAGGATATTCAAGGGAATTATAAAGGCAATCAGCCACTCCCTTTATATCGCCAACAACAAGTGACGCAATCATATCGTCGGTTTTTGGTTTTTCAGTAATAATCATATTATCAAATTTCTTATAGCATTCAGGTGTTGAAATTGATACTTCAGGCTTTGCAACTGTAAAATAGCAGTCCTCCAGGTCAGGAAGAGGTGTCAGAATTTCGCCTATTCCCTCGCAGAGTACAGTACCACCAACGATACAGAAAGGCACGTCAGCACCTAATTTTTCCCCGATATCACAAAGTTGTGTTTCTGAAAGGTTAGTTTCAAAAAGGACATTCAGTGCCACAAGTGTAGCAGCACAGTCAGCACTTCCCCCGGCCATACCAGCCATTGACGGAATATTTTTTTCGATAGTGATTTTTACGCCGTTAAAATCTATTCCTGTGCTTTCAAAAAAAGCGTCGCAAGCCTTCCACACAAGGTTTCTGTTATCGGTCGGAACGCTTTCGTCGTCGCATTCAATAACAATTTCCTTATTATCGATAAGTTCAACTTCAACAAGGTCATACACCGAAACAGACTGAAAAACAGATTTCAGCGTATGATAACCGTCGTGGCGTTTTCCCACGATATCAAGAAGTAAATTAAGTTTTCCATAAGCCTTTAAGGCTATACTGTCAGACATTTAAAATCTCCTTTTATTTATTATGAAATTCGTCTAAAAATTCGCCGATACGTTTAAGAGCTTCTTTAAGGTGATTAACTGAATAAGCATAAGAAACTCTGATGAAGCCTTCTCCGCTTTCGCCAAAAGCGTCACCAGGAACAACAGCAACCTTTTTGCTATAAACAAGCTGTTCGCAGAAGTCCTTACTTGAAAGCCCTGTTGATTTAATTGACGGGAACACATAAAACGCACCCTCAGGTGAAAAGCATTCAAGTCCAAGCTTATTAAATCCGTCAACAACAAAGCGACGACGCATATTATATTCGTCAACCATTTTCTTAACGTCGCTACGGCAGTATTTAAGGCCTGCTATTGCAGCATACTGGCTTGTAGTCGGTGAACACATAATTGCATACTGGTGGATTTTAAAGATATGCTGAACAATTTCCTTAGGGCCTGCAAGAAATCCAAGGCGCCAGCCAGTCATTGCAAAGCTCTTTGAAAATCCGTTAATAACGATAGTTCTTTCTCTCATTCCCTCACACTGTGCGATTGAACAGTGCTTTTCCCCATAGGTAAGCTCGCTATAAATTTCATCAGAAAGAACAACGATATTTGTATCCTTAAGCACATCAGCGATAGCATCCAAATCCTTTTTACGCATAACTGCACCTGTCGGATTATTAGGAAACGGAAGAATAAGAAGCTTTGTCTTATCGGTTATTTTTTCTTTAAGTTCCTCAGCTGTAAGGCGGAATTTATTCTCAACCTTAGTAGCAATAGGAACAGGCACGCCACCTGCAAGTGAAACCATTGGTGCATAGCAGACAAACGAAGGTTCAACAATTAAAACCTCGTCACCAGGTTCAACCATAGCTCTTATTGAAATATCAATAGCCTCTGAACCACCCACTGTAACAATAATTTCCTTTTCAGCGTCGTATTCAATACCAATTGTATCTTCAAAATATTCTGAAATTTCTTCTAAAAGTTCAGAAAGTCCTCTATTACCTGTATAAGTAGTCTTGCCCTTTTCAAGGGTTTTAATAGCTGTCTGTCTTATTTTCCATGGAGTCTGGAAGTCAGGCTCGCCTACGCCAAGTGAAATTACCCCTTCAAGCTTCTGAGCAATATCAAAAAACTTTCTGATACCACTTGGTTTCATTTCCTTAGCAGCATTGACTATTACCTTATCATAATCTATCACGGTGAAATCAATCCTCTTTCGTCAGTTTCTTCATCAATAATAACGATATTATTATCCTTGTATCTCTTTAACACAAAGTTTGTAGCAGTAGAAAGCACGCCTTCAATACCCGCAAGTCGCTGAGCTACAAAAAGTGAAATATCTCTTAAATTCTTACCACTTACAGTAACACAGAGGTCGTATGTGCCAGACATAAGAGTACACGCCTCTACCTCTTCATATGAGGCAATTGTTCTGGCGATTGCGTCAAAGCCACTCTGTGACTGTGGTGTAACCTTAACCTCGATAAGTGCAGTTACATTTTCATCGTCAACAAGTTCATCATTGACAATAGCAGTATAGCCCTTGATAATTCCCTTTTCTTCAAGAGTTTCTATACATGTGGCAATTGTTTTTTCGTCAGTGTCAAGCATAACAGCAAGTTCGGCATTAGTAAGTCTTGCGTTTGTTTTAAGCAAATTTATCAAAGCGTCCATAATACATACTCCTTTAATATAAATTGTGTAAAAACCTACACTCTTTTATTATAGCTTTTTTAACATCAAAAGTCAATAAATTCCACAAAAAAACCTGTGCCATATGACACAGGTTTTGAATTTAGTTTGTATAAACAAGAACAGAAACATCTTCCGAATTATAAACGCCGTTATAATAGCAGGTAGTTTCGTTTACTGTACCGTCAAGATTGATTTTACAGCCGATTGTTTTAGTAATATAAAGCTCCTTGACTACATCCTTTTCAGACGGGTCATAGACTCTTAAAACATATTCATCAGGCTTATCCGAATTCTTAATCATTGATGTGACAAGAAGTGAATAGTTTCCGTTAATAACCACTACTGCAGGTTCACCGTTTTTAAGGTCGTCGCATATTGCATTAAATCCTGCTTCGCCTGATGAAAGGTTAACAAATGCACCCTGATTAGTAATTTCAGCATTAAATCTGTTTACAGCCTTATAGAATTCAGCCTCGCTTTTACCGTACGCATCTTCGATTTTATCGCTCTTATTTTCTACGTCAAGTGCAAGAAGATTTACGCTATTCCAGTCAAGAATAGGTTTATTAAGCAGAAAACGCTTTTCTGTCCAGCCTTTTTTATTGGCCTCAAGTCTTATTTCAGAATCAACATATACAGTTGAAGTATCGCTGTTTTTATAGTCAAGGTATTTTGACGAATCAATAAATCTTGAAGTTGTTACAGCTACGAAAGAAAGTCCTCTTAATTTTTTACGATTATTATACTGGGTTTCAAAATCTGTTCCCGACAAACCATAGCCCTGAACAGTTTTTTCGCCTGATTTCATTTCGCCCATTGACATCGGGAGTGTATCAGTAAACCATTTTTTTGCAAAAACATTAAGTCCGAATGAAACAGAATCGTTATCTGATGTTCTGTAATCTACAAAGCCAAATCCGTTTTCGGCAGGAACAAATCCGGTATTATAAATCGTATAGCCGATTGATGTATATGAGTTTGAGCTACCCACAGTTGTTTTATCATAGTCAAGTGTAGCTACAATCTGGCCATGAATCTGGTCAAGGAAGTTCGCATCAGATGCAGAGTAATATTTTCCGTCAGTTTTCTGTGCAATTTCATTAAGAATAGACTTATCAATATTATTACCGATACTTACAGTAAGAATTATTATATTCTTTTCTTTTGCAAGCTTAGCGATATAGTCTGTATCAGGAGTTTTTTCTTCTGTTGTATCACCGTCAGTTACAAGAATAATGATATTTACAGTTTTTTCTTCTGTATCAGTAAAGCTCTTCATACATTCCTCAAGAGAATACTGGATATATGTACCATTAAAATCCTCATCAAGGGTTTTGATATTATCAAGAATATCCTTCAGACGCTTTTTATCATTTGTGAATTCCTGCATATAGTGATAGTCTTTTGTAAATCTGCTGATTGCTACTGTATAACTATCATCAAATTTTTCAACAAGTTGTTTTGCAAAATCAAGACGCTTGAAATACACGTCATTCTCAGGAGAATTAGGAATTAAATCCTGTGAATACATTGAGCCTGAATTGTCAATAAGAAAATGCACTCTTGTTTTGCTTTCACTATCAATAGTCTTGTTATCAGCTACCAAATAGGTACCATTTTCTGTAATATTCGCAGAAATGGTCTTTGAAGCTTCATCATAAACAGAATCTATCTTTTCAAAGCTTCCATCAGATACATTAAATCTCACAACAGAAACATCAGAAGTAACATTCTTATCATTAACTGTAAAAGTCAGCTTACAGCTATCAAATCCATTATGATTATAGACATCATAAACATCAGTAAGAATTGAAGAGTTTGCGCTGAAGCCTGTAAGATTTACTTTTTCAACAAGTGCGCCATAAACAGATGCGTTACCTGTAATTTCAGCAGTAAGCTCTTCGTTTGTTTTAGAAACTGTAAACTTTCTTTCAGTATCGTCAATACCCTCTGTCAGCTTTGAATTAGGGTCAAGACCTGCCATAATTTCAATACCGTCACCAAGTCCGTCACCGTCAGTATCAGGATTAAGGGGGTCAGTTTTTATATTTTTCTCTGCACCATCGTTAATACCATCGCCGTCAGTATCAGCAAGGAGATAATCCGTATTATCGCTGATTTCATCGCCATTAGAAACACCGTCAGAGTCGCTGTCCTGTGATGGATTTATATCAACACTGATAAATCTGTTGTTATCATCAAAATTCTTCATAAGTGATTTAGCAGAGTCGATTTTGCTTTTATTATGCATCTGAACGCCTACTACAACCACAACTCCGAGAACTGCCACAACAGAAGCGACAGCAGCGATAATTGCCTTTTTATTTGATTTATATAAATACTTACTATACTTAGATGAAGAACCACCTGAAGTAAGGTTTACTCTTTTAGCCATTTTTGCCCTCCGAATTTTGTTATACACTTATAACATTATATTACAAATCAAGAAAAAATTCAATAGAGAAGTACGATTTTTACACTTTTATGTATAAAATAAACAAGAAATTTGAAAAAAATCAGTCAAAAAGTAAATTTCAAAAAATTTCAAAAAATTTCAAAAAAAGGCTTGACAAAAGTTTTATTATATGCTAAAATAATTAAGTCGTCACGAGAGATGACTTAAATGAATATGGAGAGGTGTCCGAGTGGTTTAAGGAGCTGGTCTTGAAAACCAGTGATACGGCAACGTACCGTGGGTTCGAATCCCACCCTCTCCGCCACTTAATTTTACGGAGTAATCCGTTATTTTTTTATTATTTTTGCAGAAATACCCAAGTGGTGAAGGGGCTCCCCTGCTAAGGGAGTAGGTCTGGAAACGGGCGCGAGGGTTCAAATCCCTCTTTCTGCGCCAAATAAAAGTCATTACCGTATGGTGATGGCTTTTATTTTTTGTA
>JAFTNX010000019.1 GCA_017451665.1 Oscillospiraceae bacterium
AGAAAAAGCCCCGAAAATCAATGCATCGGTGTATATGTCACTTCTTGACAGACTTTATAATAGTATTTCCTTTGAAGAAGAAAATACCGAAAGCGATACTGTTGCTAAACTGTCTGTTACCGAGTTTGTAAGAGAAATTCACGAGGGTATGGCAGAAAAACAAATTACATATTTTCCACCTCTCCCTGATGTTACCGACGAGGATAGAAAAGCAACAGCTGCCGAAAAGGGAACTGATACCCACTTGTTTATGGAACTTTGTGATTTTGAAAAAGCAAGCGAAAATGCTAAAGCAGAACTTGAAGCACTTGTTAATCAGAACAAAATGACAAAAGAACAGGCTGATAACGTGGATATCAAAACCGTTGAAAGCTTCTTTGAAAGCGAAATCTATAACATTTGTAAAGCGTCTGATGAGGTGCTGCGTGAAAAACAATTTAAGGTAAGACTTTCTGATATGAAGCTTAAAGATACCCCTCTTGACGCTTATAAGGATAAGGACGTGCTTGTTCAGGGTATCGCCGACCTTATAGTAAAAACCAATAATGGCTATGCTATCGTTGACTATAAGACGGATAATGTAAAGTATGATGAGGAACTTGTAGAAAGACATTCACTTCAGCTTTTCCTTTATAAAAAGGCTTTTGAACTGATTTTTGACGAAAAGATATGCGACTGCTATATCTATTCCTTTAAACTCAGAAGACCTGTAAAAGTTGATTTCAAAAATTTACAAATTCTTCATAAAAGCCCTTGACAAACGCATAAACAGGTGTTATAATGTTTAAGGCGTTAAAAAAGACGCAAAAATAAAGAAGAACATTCCGTTCTCACCTTCAGCGAAAGAGCAAAAAGGTCAATATACGAGAATAACACTAAATGTGTTTTGTTGTATGAGCATGGAATGTATATTCTGTGCTCATTTTATTTTATTTTGGAGGTGCTGTGTCATTAGCAACAAAGAAATGCAAATCAACGAGGAGATTCGTGATAAGGAAATCCGAGTAGTTGGTGCTGACGGAAGCCAGCTTGGAATTATGTCTGCAAAGGAAGCTTTGGCTATTGCAGAAGAAAATGATTTAGACCTTGTAAAAATTGCTCCACAGGCTACACCACCTGTATGTCGTATTATGGACTACGGTAAGTACTGTTTTGAACAGACAAAGCGTGAAAAGGAAGCAAAGAAAAATCAGAAGGTAATGGAAATCAAGGAAGTAAGAATGTCTTCTACAATTGATACCCACGACTTCAACACAAAGGTTAATCAGGCAACAAAGTTTTTGAATTCCGGAGATAAGATTAAGGTTTCAGTCAGATTCAGAAAGCGTGCAGTTGCTCACCCTCATCTTGGCGAAGAGCTTCTCTTGAAGTTCAAGGATGCTATTGCAGGTGCAGGAGTGGTTGACAAGCCTATAAAGATGGAAGGCAGAGCCCTTGTAATGTTTGTAGCTCCAAAGGGTAACAAGTAAAATAATTTTAAGGAGGATAAATTTTATGCCAAAGGTAAAGACACATTCTGGTGCTAAGAAGCGTTTTAAGGTTACAGGCACTGGAAAAATCAAGTTCCAGCACACAAACAAAAGACATAGACTTACACAAAAGGCTCATAAGAGAAAGAGAATTTTGCGTGGTTCAGCTTATGCCGACAGTTCAAATCTCAAGAACGTAAAGGCACTCATCCCTTACAAGTAATCGAGAACGTAGGGAAGACTAAATAACTAAGAAAAAATCAGGAGGTAATAACTATGGCTCGTGTTAAGGGCGCAATGATGACTCGTAAGAGAAGAAATAAGACTCTTAAGCTCGCTAAGGGATATTTCGGTGCTAAGAGCAAGCATTTTAAGATGGCTAAGCAGGCTGTTATGAAATCAGGACAGTATGCATATATCGGAAGAAAGCAGAAGAAGAGAGATTTCAGAAGTCTCTGGATTACAAGAATTTCAGCTGCTGCAAAGATGAATGGTATGAACTACTCATCATTCATGAATGGCGTTAAGAAGGCTGGAATCACACTCAACAGAAAGATGCTTTCAGAAATCGCTATCAATGACCCAGCTGGCTTTACAGCTATCGTTGAAAAGGCAAAGGCTGCTCTTTAATTATAAACATACAACACGCCCAGTAATATGACTGTGCGTGTTTTGTTGTTTTATATAGTCAGTTGAATTTATAAGAGGAATGATAAAATATGCTGATTACAAGTAAAGATAACGGAAATATCAAGATACTTTCAAAGCTCCTTTCTAATAAGAAATTCCGTAATGAAATGGGAGTTTTTGTTGTTGAAGGAATGAGAAATTGTGTTGATGTTTTAAAGCAGTCACAAGAGGGAAAAGCACAGATTAAATGGGTGTTCTATACATAGGACTCAATCGAAAATTATAAGAAGAATTTCGACGTGAGCCGTGTTCTTGACCTTGAGGAAAATAAAAAATTCTGTATCACTAAGGAGATAGCTGACAGGATTTCTCTTGAAGAAAATAATCAGGGGATTTTTGTTGTGGCAGAGAAACTTGACCTTGAATTTTCTTTAAAAAACCTTAACCCGAAGGGAAAGTATGTGGTGCTTAATCATTTGCAGGACCCGGGGAATGTTGGTACACTTCTTAGAACTGCTGACGCTGTGGGCGCTGACGGAGTTGTGCTTACAGGAAATTGCTGTGACCTCTATAACCCTAAGGTCGTGAGAAGCGCTATGGGTAGTATGGGAAGAGTCAATATCTTTGTGGAAGATGACTTTTCTTGTGTCTGTGATACCTTCTCACAACTTGAAATCAGAACTCTTGCTGCTGTGATTAAAGACGGTGTTTCTGTTACGGAATATGACTTTGATAAGCCTTGTGCTGTCGTTGTTGGGAATGAGGGAAATGGTCTTTCACAGAATGATGCTGACTTGTGCGACGATAAAATTACTATCACTATGAAAGGGAATATTGATTCCCTTAATGCTGCTGTGGCTGGTGCAATTATTCTTTGGGAAATGTTTCGATAAAATGTTGACTATAAAGGGGAAAGGGTGTTATAATTGAATAATAAGCTCCTTTTGTGGCTGTGGCTTACAGAGGTTTTCGGTGTTGGTAATCCAAGAAAATGGGAAGCTACATCTCGCTTTGATACAATCGAAGAATGCTATGAAGCTTATACTCACGGCGACTTTTATGGTCTTAAATACGACGAAACAATAAGGGCACAGAATACGGATTTTTCAAATGCTGAAAGAATAATTGAATACTGCGATAAGAATAACATAAATATATATTGCTACGAAAGTGAGGGCTTTCCTCAGAGATTAAAGGAGATTTATAATCCTCCCTCTGTGCTTTATGCTAAACATAATTCGGGAAACCTTGACTTTCTTGACGATAGCGTTACTGTCGCAGTTGTTGGTGCAAGAAATATCGACGACTATTACCTCAGAGTTACTGAGGAAATATCAGGTCAGCTTGCATCTGCTGGTATAGTTGTGGCAAGTGGATTTGCTGTGGGTGCTGATACAGTTGCACATAAGGCGTGTATTGATAATAACGGAAAGACTGTTGCAGTGCTCGGTTCAGGTATCGACTATGACTACCCTAAGGGTACTTTGAATTTTAAAGAAAAAATCGCTGAAAACGGAGCGGTTATTTCTGAATTTCCACCTCTTGAACCTGCTGGTGCAAATACCTTCAGAGCAAGAAACAGAATTCTTTCAGGAATTAGTATGGGCGTGCTTGTTACACAGGCATCACCTATAAGCGGCTCGCTTAATACTGTTTCCCACGCTGTTTCACAGGGAAAAGATATTTTCTGCGTGCCTCCTTATAACGTTTTTGAAGAAAAATACAGAGGCGTAGTCAATCTTATCCGTGACGGTGCTATACCTGTGTTTGACGCAAGAGATGTTATAAGTGAATACTGCGAAAATTATTCTCATAAAATCAGCTACTCAAAGACTGTGCAGAATTACACTGTAAAAAGCGAGGATAGTGCGATTTTTAATGAGAA
>JAFTNX010000208.1 GCA_017451665.1 Oscillospiraceae bacterium
ACCCCGTCAATTACAACAATTTTTCTATGGTCACGGTTATTCTGTGCAGTTGAAAGAAACGGTCTGAATTTATTGAAAATCTTACACTTTATACCGTATTTTCTGATAGTTCTGTCATAATGGTCAGGCAGAATCATCTGACTTCCGAAGCCGTCATACAAAAGTCTTACGTCAACGCCTTCGGCAGCCTTTTCCTTGAGAATTTCTAAAATTTCTCCCCACATTTTACCTTCGCCGATAATAAAATACTCAAGAAAAATAAACTTCTCAGCCTTTTTAAGCTCATTTTTAAGTGCCTCAAATTTTTCTTCGCCAACTGAAAAATAGGTCACCTTTGTATTATTATAAACGCTGTAATGCCCGAAATCATACATATAATTTGAAATCTTATAAAGGTCAGGTTCGTTTTCGTGAATTTCCTCCATAAGGCTTTCAGGGGCTTTTATAAGTGGCTTTGTATCGTCGATTTTTTTCTGATGCTTTTTACTGAAAAGCTGAGATGCAATCTGTGCCTTAAAGAACAGAAACAGCATTGCTGTCAGCACCGGCACAAGCAAAAGTGGAATTATCCACGCTATTTTATATGCAGGATTTTCGTCGGTATTCAAAAGATAAATCACAAGAACAAGTCCTAAAATAGTGAAAATCCAGTAAACAACTCTATAAACCTCTGCAAGCCAGAAAAACGAGCTTACAAGCACAATTAGCTGTATTAAAATCATCAGCACAATAACAGCTTTTCTGCTGAAAACAAACTTTAAAAACTTATTTATTTTAGAAAACAGCTTTTTCATTATTATTCCTTTCTCAAACTAAATTCAAAAAAATTATACCACTATTTATTTCATTTTACAACCCTAATGTTAAATTTATGTTTAAAAATAGTAACAGCACTTTCAAAAGAAAGTGCTGTTATCAAAAAAAGCTATATATTAACGAAAATCAAATCCACCACGAGTATAGAAAAGTGCTCTGATTGCAAGTGCGCAACCACTTAAAAGTCTCTGCTTTTCATCAATAATGCTGAGGCAGATTGAATTAGCTACCTCTTCGCCACCGATTGCTCTTGTTCTTTCAACAAGTGTTTCATAGTCGTTATCGATAAATCTGAAATTGTGAAGAACAATTTTCTGTGGGTTTGTTGAGAAGTAAAGGTTATTAAGCAAAACAGCAAGCAGGTCAATTGTTTTTTCTCTGAGCTTAATTATTCCCTCGTCACCCTTACGGAATGCCTCAATAATAAGTTTTCCATTTACGTTATCTCTTTCGCCGTTACAAAGCTTATAAAGAATTGGTGTGGTTTCAGCAGAAAACATCTTCTTTGCATTATAAAGAATAGCAGCAGGTGTTACTGAGCTTTTTGCACAGCCACGACTTTTACAATCACAGGTGATTTCATCGGCGTTAGGATTTATTATAATTCTGTCAACAAAATCTGTTCTGTTATCGTAAGACTTAATCGGGTCATTCAGGTTTGTAACAACAAAGTGAAGTGAATTTCCATACTGCAAAAATGCTGTATTTATTCTGTCAGGCTGTCTGTCTCTCAAAAAGTCGATATTCGCCATAGCCGAACCCTTGACAGAGTTATCAATAATAATCGGCAGAGTTGTAATTTCAGCAACTCGGTTTTTAAGATAGCTATAATCAAGCTCTCCGTTAATCTGCTTGATATGTAATTTTTCGTGCATTGTCGGGAATACCCCAAGACCTATTCCAAGAATATTTGTCTTGTCAAGGCAGTTGTCACCTAAAATTTCAAGTACAGCTGTCTTTACATAATCAAGAATTGTTTCAAAATCAAGGTCGCCCTCAAGCTCAACATTTCTCTTATCAAGCACAGCACCTGCAAGTGTGGAAAGTCCTACGCTGACAATATCTTCTTCAATAGTAACACCCACAACAAATTTATAGTTATGGTTAATGTCAATGAGAATTTTCTTTCTTCCTCTTGGCGCTTTTTCGGTGGTATGCTTATACTCGCCGATTTCGTGAATAATTCCCTGCTCTATCATTTCATTTGTAATAATAGTAACAGCTGCTCTTGTGAGTTCAAGTGTACTTGCTATGTCAATTCTTGATGTTGGTCCATTTTGCTTCAGAATTTTTAAAACCTGCATTCTGTTTTGTCTTTTAAGGTCCAATTTGCTGATTCCGTGTTCCATATATGCTAAAGCTCCTCCTCTATTTAAAATCTTTATGAAAAATCATAATATTGTAATATCCACAATTACATTATAGACCTTATATATTTATACAATATTAACTTCTAGTGAGTATTTATATAAAATAGCCTAAATTTACAAAATGTTTATATTTGGAATTGTTTAAATTGTATTGACAAATATATATAGTGGTGTTATACTCAAATCAGAAAGTGTATTATCCGTAGTAGTACACCCAAAACACTCTACGAAAGGAGAATATCTATGTTTAACATTGACCTTACCAGCAGAGTGCCTATTTATGAACAGCTTTACAAAAAAACTGTCGAGCTGGTAATGAAGGGCATTTTAAAGGAACAGACTCAGATGCCCAGTGTCAGAAGTCTTGCGAAAGAATTAGGGGTTAATCCTAACACTGTTGCAAAAGCCTATCAACAGCTTGAGCATGACGGGATTATTTATTCTGTTGCAGGGCGTGGAAGTTTTATTTCAAAAATTAACCACCAGGAATTAAAGGAATACGCTTTTGAGGATTTTGACAAGGCTGTTATTGACGCACTCAAAGCGTCGGTTACGGTTGATGAATTATGCGACCGTATAAAGAACATCGGGGAGGGATTCAGAAATGATTGAATTCAAAGGGCTGACTAAAAAATTCGGGGATGAGTTTACAGCACTTGACAACATAGATTTGACTATTGAAAAAGGTTCAGCATTCGGACTTTTAGGTTCAAACGGTGCAGGAAAATCTACAATGCTCAGACTTATTGCAGGCATTTATCGTCAGGAGGCTGGTCTTCTTACAGTTGACGGTGAAAAGGTTTATGACAACACAAAAGTCAAGGAGAGAATTTTCTTTATAAACGATGAAACTATTCAGTACGGACACCACACATTAAAATCCCTTAAGGAATTTTATCAGGGCTTTTATCCGAACTTCAGCGAGGAGCTTTTTGAAAATCTCAGAAAGAAAATCGACCTTCCTCTTGACAAAAAGCTCAATCAGTTTTCAAAGGGTATGAAGCGTCAGGCGATTGTTATTGTGGGGCTTGCTTGTCAGACTGATTATCTCATGCTTGACGAGGCCTTTGACGGAATTGACCCTGCTATGAGAATTATCGTCAAGAGAATGCTTGTTGACGCTATGATTGACAGAGAATTGACGGTTGTTATTTCTTCCCACAACTTAAAGGAAATCAGCGAAATCTGTGACACGGTTGCTTTTGTTCACAAGGGAAAAATTCTTTTTGCAAAGAGCATTGACTCTGTTAAAAACGAAATCCACAAAATTCAGGTTGCATTTAAGGAATCGCCTGCTGAAAATGAATTTGATAGTCTTGACATCATCAAGGCAGAAAAAACACAGAGCGTTCACCATTATATTATCAGAGGCGACCACGACGAAATCAAAAAGGTGTTTGAGGCTAAAAACCCTATCATCTTTGAGCTTATCCCTCTGACGCTGGAGGAAATATTTATTATAGAAATGGAGGAGAGAGGCTATGGCTATGAAGCTATTTAAAAATCCTGCTGTAAAGCACTATTTTAAAATGGATTTAAAGAAAAACAGCAAGTTCTTTATAATTTGTCTTGCACTGCATATGCTTTCTTTTCCATTGTTGTTTATAACTCTCACATATGACGCAAAGCAAACTGTAAAGACATACAACAATATTTCTGAGATTATCCTTCCTCTTGCAATTGTACTTACAGGTGCTGCTTTTTTAGTTGGAATAATTATTGCAATCTGCAACTATTCATACCTTCACAAAAAGCACGAGTCGGACACATATATGTCACTTCCTTTATCTGACAAGCAGAGATTTCTGACAGATTATTTTGCAGGTCTTGTGGCATACGTTTTACCGTTTATTATTTCAAGCGTATTCACCTTTATCACAGCAGGTATTTTTACTGCTACAATAACAGGTGACGGTTATCATAACGGGAATTTTTCATACGAGCCGATAGTTTATGAAGGCCACACAATTCATTGGTTTGAATGGCTTATTGTAGCATATGTTCTTGTGACAATTGCAATAATTATGTTTTACACAATTGCTGTGCTTGCCTGCACACTTTGTGGTAGCATTTTTGAAACTATCATTCACACAGTTATTTTAAACGGTGCTATTCCGGGAATGATTGCACTTCTGACATTCATTATGTTCAACAGAGTGCCGGGCGTCAGATTCTCTGACATTATGCTCCCGATTTTATCAAAAACAAGCCCGATAGGTGCTGCAATATCATATTTATTGTACAGTGACATTTTAGAGGAAGAAGTTTTGCTTTTGCCTTTTGTGGTAAAGTTTGCATCGTGGCTTGTGGTGTTTACTGTGGCATATATCTGTGGCGCTTATCTCCTTTACAAAATAAGAAAGGCAGAGGACGTTGCAAAGCCTTACGTTTTCAAGTCATATTACTTTATCATTATCACCTGCATAACCTTTGCAGTATGTTCAGCTATCCCGATTTACACAGAGCTTATGATTATTCCTATGATAATTATCGCTTTTGTAATCTATCTTGCTTTTGAAGTTATTACAAAGCGTGGTTTCAAAAAATTCGGATTTTCACTTTTAAGATGTTTTGCAACAATTGCAGGTTCAATTTTGCTTGTGGGACTTTTAAACAATCCTTGGGGCTTTGGTATCGGAAGCAGAGTGCCTTCTGTAAACAGCGTAAAATCTGTTTCAATCAACTATATGAATATAGAAATAGATTCATATTACTGGGAAACTTCGTCATACACCGACAAAGAAGCTATTGAAACTGTAATAAAGGTTCACGAAAAAGCAAGCGAGCGAGTAACTGAAAAGGCAGAATTCGGAAAATTCCTTGACAATTATGACCCTGAAAGCTATTATTCGCAAACAGTAATTACATACAAGCTCAAAAACGGCACTACCTTTACAAGAGCCTATAACTTCAGCGTAGAAGAAAGAAAAATGCTTGTAAATCTTGAAACTACTGACGAATACGCTGAACAAATGGCAGAGTTTTTCAATGAGGAATACAAGTTTATAGAAAACAGCCACTATACCTATTTCAGTTTCCGTACCCCTTTTAATGCGTACAACTTTGGTGTTCAGCAAAACAGCTGGTGGTATGAGGAGAATGGAAAGGATTCTGTTGCTTCTACTGATGAGTACAAGAGCTTTGTAAAGGATATGACAAAGGCTATTGAGCTTGACCTTAAGGACAGAACAATTGAACAGATTAAAAATCCTCGTTCATACTACGGCTATTTTGTAATTCAAAACGGTAATTTCTCTGTTTACGAACACGACGAAAATATTCTGAGTGTTCTTGCAAAATACGGAATTTATAACACAACTCCAGAGCTTGAACTCAATGAAATAAGTCTTGATAGGAGTATCGTAAGAAGTATGTATATTTATTATACAGATGACCCATATGATGAAAGAAATAATAATTCAACACGTTATTTCTCTATGAATCCCGAGTCTGACAGAGTTCGTGAGCTTATGAAACAGCTTGTTCTTAATGCCGTTCCTTATAATTATGAAAGCAACGTGGTATATGGTCTTAATCTTTTTGGAAATACAACAGTGATTGTTCCTCCTGAATACGAGCATCTCGCCAAGGAGCTTTACAGCTATGG
>JAFTNX010000209.1 GCA_017451665.1 Oscillospiraceae bacterium
AACTCATTCAGAGGAAGAAATAAACCTGCGAAGTGTGATTGCTACTGAAAAAAGCAAGCTGAAAATTGCAAGAGAAAAGCTGAAAACCTCAAACGAAAAGGAATTTTCGTCCCTGCTTGACACAATAATTGAACTGGAAAATTCAGTAAAGACATTGGAAGATAAGCTGCAACAAACAGTTGCAAAGAGTGAAAATATGTGTTACACTGAATTAAAGGCTTTGGCAGAGGTTTTCTGCAAGCTGTCTGTTTCTGACAAAAACAAAGTCGCAAGGGAAATTATTGAAAAAATCGTGATTTCACAAGGCGAAATAAGGATTTTTCTAAAAATGAGGAATTTTAATGATTAAAGGCGTAATTTTTGATATGGACGGTCTTATGATAGATACCGAAAAGCTTTTGACGAGATTTTGGTGTGAAGCTGCAAACCTTTACGGATTTAATATGACAATGGAACACGTTTTGGGCATTCGCAGTCTTGCTGCAAAGTTTGCTGAGCCGAAGTTGAAAGGGATTTTTGGTGAAAGCTTTGACTACATGGCTGTACGTGCAAAGCGAATTGAGCTGATGAATGACTACATCGAAAAAAACGGCATAGAAAAGAAAAAAGGTCTTGACGACCTTCTCGAATACTTAAAGCAAAACGGATATTCTATTGCTGTGGCTACTGCTACCGATTTAAAGAGGACAACTGCCTATCTCACACGCATCAATATTTTTCATTACTTCGACAAAATAGTTTGTGCGTCAATGGTCAAAAGTGGAAAGCCCGAGCCTGACATTTACTTAAAGGCGTCGGAAGAATTGGGATTATCACCAAGCGAATGTATCGCCCTTGAGGACAGTCCTAATGGAATAATTTCAGCACACAGAGCTGGTTGCAAGCCGATAATGATACCCGACCTTTCAGAGCCTGATGAAGAGCTTTTAAAAATCTGCGAAGCCCGACTTGACAGTCTTGACCTTGTAATTGACTACTTAAAAAGCAACAGATAAAATAAAAAATGCACTCCACAATTAAGTGAAGTGCATATTTTTTTGAAAATTAACCCTTTACAGCACCGAGTGCAATACCACGGATGATGAACTTTGAGAGAATGAGGTATACGATAGCTACTGGGAGAATTGAAATACCGATAGCCATATATACAGCACCCATATCGAACTTAGCATAGTCAGCACTTCTGATAATACCAATAACGATAGGAAGTGTTCTCTTAGTTGGCATGTCAAGAATCAATGCAGGGATAAAGAAGTTATTCCAGCTTGATACAAATGTAAAGATTGCCTGAACTGCGATAGCTGGCTTCATGATTGGCATGATAAGAGAGTTGAATGTTCTGAACTCACCACTACCGTCGATTCTTGCAGCTTCTACAATATCGAGTGGAAGTGCGCTGTCCATGTACTGCTTCATGAAGAAGAATGTTGAAGGAGCAGCGATTGCAGGAATAATAAGTGGGATAAATGTGTTTGTGAGTTCCATCTTAGCAACGAGTCTTACAAAACCAAGTGCAGAAACCTGAGCAGGAATCATCATAATCATAAGAATGAATGTGAATACAGGCTTTCTGAGTTTAAAATCGTATACGTGAATAGCATACGCTGTAAGAGCTGAGAAATATGTTGAAAGCAAAGCAGTGAAAGATGAAATAAACAAGCTGTTAAACAAGCTTCTGAGCATCTTCCAGTCGCCGTTTTCAATAACAGTCATAAAATTCTTTAAGAGATATGTACCAGGAATTGGTGAAAATCCCTTCTGAATGTGGTTTGACTGTCTTGTCATATTGACAATCAGAATGAAGAAAGGAATAAGCGAAATAATAGCGAATAATGTAAGTACAGTATAACAAATGATTCTTCTTACAAGAAGGTTTGTACTACTGCTCTTTGCTCCAACTACGTCAGTTGAATAACCCATTACTTATTTCCTCCCTTCTTAGCTTTCTTTTTCTTAGGTTCTCTTTCCTTAACCATTGCAAACACAAGAATACTGAGTACTGTTGCAACAACAAACAGGATAACTGAAAGTGCACCAGCCATACCATAGTTCTTACTATAGAGATGGTTCTGGAGGAACATTACTATAGTCATACTTGTACGGTTAACTGACTGACCGTCCTGTGTAATAATCTTTGGAACGTCGTACATCTGGAGACCACCGATAAGTGATGTGATGAGTACGTACAAAAGAATTGGTCTGATAAGTGGAAGAGTAATCTTAAAGAATGTCTGCGATGGATTCGCACCGTCAATCTGAGCTGACTCATAGAGTGAAGTGTCGATACCGTTAATAGCAGCCATAAGCATAATTGTAGTATTACCGTACCACATAAGGAAGTTGATAAGAGCGATAACGCCTCTCTGTGACCATTCATGTTCAAAGAACATATATGGAGCCTTAGCTCCGGTAATATCCATATAAATTGTGTTAACCGGACCACTCTGTGAGAAGATTGTAAAGAACAACATACCCATAGCAGCAGCCATGATAACGTTTGGTAAGTAGAAAATTACTTTGTATGCGCCAGTCTTGAGCTTAAGTCTGATGTCTGTAAACCAAGCAGCGAATAAAAGTGAGAAGAAAATCTGTGGGATGAATCCCATAATCCAGAGAATGAATGTATTTCCGAAATACTTCATAAGGTCTGAATCTGCAGCAAACAATGTTTCAAAGTTCTCAAGTCCTACAAATTCAGGGCCAATCTGAATATAGCCCAACATAAGATAGTTCTCAAAAAAAGCATTATAGATAGTTGAGAACAAAGGAACGAGTGTAAAAACTATACCCTTTCAGCTTTTTTAATGAAAAAAGCGGAACGGTCAACGCCCGCCCCGCATTTTTTAGCAGTTAATAAATTATTCTTTAAGAATAACTATTATTTACCTGGCTTCTTGAGTTCTGGGTACTTTTCAATAGCTGACTTGTAGAAGTTTTCAAGAGCAGTGTCCTTATCAACTGTACCAAGGAAGTAGTCCTTCATAGCGCCCTGGAATGATTCGTTAAGACCCTGGTCGTATGGACCCATGTTGCTGATGTCGATGTTAGGAGCTGACTTAGCAAAGAGAGCGATGTGGTTCTGTCCGCCGAGGAATTCTGAAGCGAAGTCGCCAGCAAGCTTATCCATAGCTGTCTTGTTGTTTGTGTAGTCCTGTGTATCATCAGTAATCTTTTCAGCGATTGTAGCGTCACATGTGAGCTTCTTCATGATGTCGCCAACGAGTTCTGGGTTGTCAGTACCGTCTGCAGCACAAATCCATGTACCACCCCAGTAGTAGTTCTGAGGACCTTCACAAACAGCATACTTACCGTAGAGACCGTCCTTAGCACCCTCGTTGTCTTCAGCGTTTTTAAGAAGTGTGAAGTTGATTCCCCATGTTGAGTAGAAGAATCCGAATACCTTACCAGCTGAGCCCTGGTCTGCATTCCACTGGTCTGACCAGAGTGATGTACCATTGTTGTAGCCCTTGTCTGTGAAGTTCTTTGTCTGGTCTACCCAGTTCATAAGGTTGTCGTCAATTACGATTTCGTAGTTAGCGTTAACCCATGTAGCCTTAACGTTGTTTGAGAATGTTCTGTAAGCATCGTCGTAACCTGAAAGCATGAAGTAACCAGCATCCTTCATCTTCTTAGCTGTGTCTTCAAACTTTGTCCAGTCAGCAAGAGCCTTCTGTACTTCTACAGGGTCATCTGTGCCGAGAACTTTCTTAGCGATGTCTCTTCTGTAAGCGAAAAGACCTGGTGTAGCCTGCCATGAAACGCCCTGGAGGTCTCCGTTAGCGTCTGTACATACAGTCTTTGTGTATTCGTACATGTTAGCAAGGTCAGCATCTGTAACGCCGAGTTCCTTAACTGGCTGTGTGTATGGTCCGTTTACATACTTAAGAGCGTAGTCAGCTTCTACGAGGAAGATGTCAATCTTTTCTGTTGAAGCAGCCTGAGCCTTAAGGTCTTCGTCAAGCTTGTTCTGGTAAGCGTTGTCGTCTGTAGGTGTTGTAACCCAAACAATCTTTGTACCATCCTTGAGGAATTCGTCGCCACCTACTGTTGAGTTAGCAGCATCGTATTCTGGATAGTAAGCTCTGAATCTGTCCTTGAATTCTTCGTTCCATGTGTAGATTCTGAGTGTCTTCTTTGAATCCTCGCTTCCTTCAGCAGTCTGCTTGATTCTGTCTGCCTTCTTGAGTACAATTGGACCCTTCTTAGCAGCTTCTGCATTAGCATCCTTATCTACGCCGCTAGTTGTTTTCTTTTCGTCTTTTCCACAAGCTGTCATAACTGATGCAGCCATCATTACAGCAAGTGAACCAGCCAAAAATCTTTTGATTTTGTTCATAGCTTTTTCCTCCTTAAATAAATGCATTATTATGTGAATTTTAATTAATGCCTCAAATTAAACTTCCCACTGATTCGCCCTCAATAAGTTCTCCGCTTACGCTTAAAACCTCATTGAAAGTAGTCTGTGGTTTTTCAATCAGCTGTATAAGCTGTTTTGCAGCAACTCTTCCAATCTCATCTGTATCCTGTTTATAGGTAGTGAGTCTTGGTGAAAAGAACTGCGAATAAGCTATTCCATCATAGCCTACAACGGAAATATCCTTTCCGACTGTCAGCCCCAAATCTCTTATTGCGTTATACCCTCCGATAGCTGAATAATCGTCCGGCATAAAGATACAAGTAGGTGGCGTATTCGTTTTCAAAATTTCCGTAGTTAATTTATATGTAATATCAGGATTATGGAAATCGCCCACAACAACGTGTTCTTGATTAACCTCTATTCCGTGATTTTTACATTCCTTGTAAAATCCTGCAAGTCGTTTTTCAGCTACTGAAGATTTATTTCCCTGAATGTAAGCGAGTCTTTTGTGTCCCTTCTTACATACATAATCAACAAGTGCTGACATACCTGCAAAGTTATCTGACATAATAGCCGTTCTGCAATCGAAGATATGGTCGATTGTAACAACCGGAATATCACCATTTATAACTTCGTAAACATCAGGAGCAGTAAAATCTGTACAAGCGATTATCACGCCGTCAACATTTCTGTACTTACAGTGTTCGTAAGTCGTCATATGTCTGCTTCCAAGGTTTCTGTTTATAAAAGTAATATCATATCCTGATTCTTCTGCTTCGGTTTTAAAGCTGTTAAGCACCTTTGCAAAAAACTCATGTGTCAGACCGCTTTCGGCAGCATCAAGAAACATAACTCCTAAATTGTATGTTCTGTTTGTCTTTAATGCTCTTGCCTGGAGGTTCGGGAAGTATCCCATCTCCTTAGCAACCTGAAGAAGTTTTTGCTTAGTAGCCTGACTGACATCCTTATGGTCATTCAGTGCTTTACTAACCGTTGCAACTGAAACTCCGCATCGTGCGGAAATGTCCTTCAGTGAAACCAAATTAGTTTCCGCCTTTCGTAAATTTCATTTCAAACGTTTTACATCAATAAAAATATACAATATCTTCGGCAAAATAGCAAGCGTTTTTATCAAAAAATGTACCTTTTGTAATCATTTACAGCGTTTTCAACATACTTTGTGGTGGTTTTTTATACATTTTGACCACATCGCTAACATAAATGTTACCATTTTGTAATTTTTAGATTACCTACCTTTTTTCGCCCGAGTTGTATTGTAACATAGTTTTTCAAAAAAATCAATACCTTTTTGCAGAAAAATTGACAAAAAAATGAATAACTTTAAATTGTGTTGTTACGAGTTAACGCTTTAGTTAGTTAAAATCACCAAAGGGCAAATGTTTTTTTGAGTAATTATATGCAAAAGTAATATTCAAAATGCCAAAGGGTAAAATCTGCGTAAAGCCCCATAAAATAAGGGTTTTCACTTAATCGTTTAAGTGGTTTTGCGTGTTTTCCTACCCTCCGGGAAAGGTTGCCCCAAAGACTTCAGGACAGCTGATTGGCGAAACAATTCTGAACATTTTAGAAGAAAACTCCGATTACATTAAGGAAAGGAACGATTGACTATGGAGAATTTAAAGAATTTACGGGTTGGCTTTGGTTTATGTGGGTCGTTCTGCACCTTTACGAGAGCTTTTGCCGCTGCAAAGAAGTTAAGGGAGTACGGCTGTGAGGTTATTCCATTTATGAGCTTTAACGCATCAGGTCTTGACACACGCTTCGGGACTGCCGAAGAAAATATACAGAAGCTTGAGGAGATTTGTCACAACAAGGTTATTAACACAATCGAGGGTGCCGAGCCTGTGGGCCCTAAAAAAATGCTTGACGTTATGTGCGTTGCACCCTGCACGTCGAACACTACTGCAAGATTAGCGCTTGGTCTGACAGATACGCCTATTACAATGGCTGTCAAAAGCCACGTTAGAAATTCCCGTCCTGTGGTGATTGCAATTTCCACAAACGACGCTCTGGGGGCATCTGCCAAAAACATCGGCATCCTACAGAATTACAGAAACTTCTATTTCGTTCCATATTCCCAGGACGACTACGAGGGAAAGCCTTTTTCTATGGTGGCACATTTTGAGCTTATCCCCCACACCATTTCCTGCGCAGTTGAGGGAAAACAATTCCAGCCGATGATACTCTACTAATTGACAATTGACAATTAAAAAACTCAGGAATTATTCCTGAGTTTTATTTTTATTATATAGTTTTGCTAATTCGGTTAGTTCTTCTACAATATTTGATTTCCATGTTACCTTTTTTATTAACCAATCACATGGGAATTCATGACACAATCCACAAAACTGCACTTTATGCTCTTTTGAACATTTATGTATAGGACAACCATTTGATTGAGTCCATTCTTCACAGTGACCGTCAGACTCTATACAGCCTTTACATATTCCGGACTCTTTTTTGTTGCAACCATCACAACATTCGCCACAGGCAGTAATTGTATTAAATTCCATACCAAAAACCTCTCTTTACTCTCTTTTCACATTCTATCATATGTCTTACGACCTGTCAATTGACAGGTCTACTTGTCTGTTATTATGAATAGAATAATTTAAGGACAACTTAAAGAGAGGAGAATTTTATGTTAGGAATACTTGATGTCAGGACCTTTGAAAATAATGAAGCTGTGGAAAATCAGCCTGGACTTTCTGACGAGGAGGCTTTACGCAGGCTTAAAATCAACGGCAAAAATCAGCTTTCGAGAAAAAAGAAAAAGTCCGTTATGAAAATATTCGCCAATCAGTTCAGGGATTTTATGGTAATGATACTTCTTGGGGCAACCTTAATCTCTGCTTTATTAGGAGAAATTTATGATGCAGTTACCATAATTGCAATCGTTGTACTGAATGCGATTTTAGGTTTTATTCAGGAATTCAAAACGGAGCATACCCTTGAGGCGCTGGAAAAGATGACTTCCCCCACAGCAAAAGTCTATCGCAACGGAGTTTTAAAAACAGTTTCTGCCGAGGAAATTGTTGAGGGTGATGTTTTTGAAATAGAGGCAGGCGACAGAATTCCCTGCGACGCATTCATAATAAATAGCAAAAATTTCACCTGCGACGAGGCAATTCTCACAGGGGAATCTTTGCCAATTTTAAAACGCAACAGAGAAAAGGAAATAGAATTTGAAACTTTAAATCTTCCCTATATGGCATATATGGGTACGATTTGTGTCAAGGGTAATGCACGATGTCAGGCTGTTGCTACGGGAAAACGCACACAGATGGGACTTGTTTCGGGAATGCTTGAAGAAATAAGCGAGGATTTGACACCTTTACAGAAAAAGCTTTCAGAGCTTGGAAAAATTTTAGGAATTGTCTGCCTTATGGTGTGCGTTGTGGTATTTCTTGCAGGAATACTGAGAGGTGAGCCGATTTTTTCTATGTTTATGACAGCAATTACTGTTGCAATCGCAGCGATACCTGAGGGACTGCCTGCAACTGTGACAATCGCCCTTGCTCTTGCTGTCAGACGAATGCTCAAAAGAAACGCTCTTGTCCACAGACTTCATTCTGTGGAAACTCTCGGCTGTGCCACAGTAATATGCACAGACAAGACTGGCACTATCACTGAAAACAAAATGACGGTAAGTGATATTTTTGCAGGAGGAAATTGTTTCAAAATTTCGGGTACAGGTTATAACAAAAATGGCACCCTATTATTAAATAGTATAAAAGCAGATATTTGTGACTATTTTTCAGTAAAAAACCTCTTTGAGTGTTTCGTAAATTGCAATAACGCTTTCATTTCTTTAGGTGACAAGGACTCACGAAACAGAAAATACAGAGCAGTTTATTCGGCTGTTGGGGACCCTACTGAAAGTGCGCTCCTTGTGGCTGCTGCAAAATCAGGTATAACAAAGGAGAGTTTAAATTCAAAAAGGCTTGACGAAATCCCCTTTGACTCTGCTTTGAAGTTTATGACTGTTACTGTAAAAAATCCTGATGGAAATGTGGTTTCATATACAAAAGGTGCGTTAGATATACTATTATATAAATGCAGTCATTTTCAGACGGATAGTAATATGGTTTTGCTTAATGAAAAAATCCGTCAGAAAATTATTTACGTCAGCGAGGAATATGCCAAAAAAGGGCTTCGTGTATTAGCATTTTGTAAAACCGAAAATGGCGTGACAACATTTTTAGGCATTTGTGGAATGCAGGACCCGTTGAGAGAAGATGCAAAAAAAGCAATAAAATCCTGCGAAAAAGCACACATAAAAACCGTTATGATAACGGGCGACCACAAGCTGACTGCCTGCGCAATAGCAAAGGAGGCAGGAATTTTAAAGGAAGGCGACCTTTCGCTGACAGGTGATGAGCTTAGCAAAATGAGTGACAGCGAGCTTTCCGACTGTATTGAAAAGGTAAAGGTTTTTGCGAGAATTTCTCCAGACCACAAACTCAGAATTGTAAAGGCTTTCAAAAACAAAGGGCATATTGTTGCTATGACAGGCGACGGCGTGAATGACTCACCTGCTATAAAAGAGGCTGACATCGGGGTTTCTATGGGAATAACGGGAACTGATGTTTCAAAGGAGGCTGCCGACGTTATTCTCCTTGATGACAATTTCAACACCCTGACGGAGGCTGTTTTACAGGGCCGAACAATCTATTCAAACATCAGAAAATTTGTCCGTTATCTTATTTCCTGCAACATCGGTGAAATTGTAACTATGCTTGTGGGAATGCTTATGGGACTTCCTGTTGTGCTTTTACCGACACAGCTTTTGCTTGTAAACCTTGCAACCGACGGACTTCCTGCTGTGGCACTCGGACTTGAGCCAGCCGACAAATCGGTTATGGAAAAGCCACCAAGAAAAAATTCCGACAGCTTTTTTGCAGGTGGACTTATGGGCAGAATTGTTATGAGAGGTATGCTTATCGGGCTTTTTACAATTCTCTCATTTGTTCTGGGGCTTAAATTTTCCGGTCTTGTTTCTGTCGCAAGAACATCAGCACTTTTTACACTTGTAGCGTCACAGCTGATACACGTTTTTGAATGTAAAAGCGAAGAAAAAAATCTTTTCTCTGTTCCGATATTAAACAATATCTGGCTTATTCTCTCGGTGGCAGTTTCACTTTTGTGTCTGTTTTTAGCTGTGTATTTCCCACCGTTACAGATAGTTTTCAGCACAGTTGCTTTAAATGCAAAACAGCTGATTTTTTCAACTCTTTGTGCTGTATGCGTACCTGTGGGAGCTTGCTTTTTTAAAAAGAGAAAATAGTTTTGTGTATTTTTTATATAAAAGGTTTTTACATTTTGTTTAAACTGTCATTTTACCGATTGAAAAATTGATTAGAATATTGTATAATGTTTTTGTAAACGATTATCAAAAATTATCGCAAAGGAATGATAAAATTATGGCTGAACTCAGATGGCACCCACTTACAAAAGACTGGGTTATGATTGCATCAAACAGACAAGGCAGACCTCAGATGCCAAAGGACTGGTGTCCTTTCTGTCCGGGAAGTGGAAAAGTTCCTGACAGCTTTGAGGTTTATGAATATGACAACGACTTCCCTGCACTTTCACAGAATCCACCTGTACCTGATGATGTGGCAAACGACTTTTTCAAAGTTTCACAGAATTATGGAAAATGCGAAGTAATTCTTTATTCACCTGAACACACAGTTACTTTGCCTGAGCTTTCTGACGACCACGTTTTGAAGCTGGTTGATTTGTGGTGTGAAAGATTTGAAAAGATTTCTGCTGACGAAAAAATCAAGTATGTTTTTATTTTTGAAAACAGAGGTGAGGTTGTTGGCGTAACTATGCCACATCCACACGGTCAGATTTATGGCTATCCTTTTATTCCTAAGAAGATTGAGCTTGAGTGCGAATCTGCAAAGGAACATCTTGAAAACACAGGAAAATGTATCTACTGCGATATGCTTGAAAACGAAAAGAATGACGGAAGAAGAATTATTTTTTCAGACGAACATTTTACTGTTTTTCTCCCATTCTTTACTGAATACCCTTATGGCGTTTATATTTTTTCAAACAAGCACAAGCAGTACATAACTGATTTTAACCCAGAAGAAAAGGCAAGCCTTGCAAAGACAATCAAGCGTACAGTAGGTATGCTCGACAGCCTTTTTGATACAAAATTCCCATATATGATGTGTATGCACAACGCTCCTGTCAACAGTGGCGACCATTCGGAGGATTTCCACTTCCATATTGAATTCTTCCCTCCTATGAGAGCTGCCGACAAGCAGAAATTCAACGCATCAAGTGAAACAGGCGTATGGGCTCATTGTAACCCTACCTGCCCTGAGGAAACTTCAGTTGAACTGAGAAACGCATACGAAAAGTTTATGAAAACACAGAAATAATAAAGAGAGGAATACTGTTATGGGCGCTATTTTAGTTACCGGTGGTGCAGGCTTTATCGGCTCACACACCTGCGTTGAACTTCTTGAATCAGGAAAAGAAATTGTAGTTATGGATAATTTCTACAACTCAAAGCCTGAGGCACTTAAGAGAATCAAAGAAATTACAGGCAAGGATTTTAAATTCTATCAGACTGATATGCTTGACATTGAAGGCGTTTGCAAGATTTTCAGCGAAAACGACATTGACGCTGTTATTCACTTTGCAGGCTACAAGGCTGTTGGTGAATCAGTTGCAAAGCCGATTGAATACTACCACAACAACATTTCAGGCACTTTGAATATTCTTTTTGCAATGAGAAAATACAACTGCAAGAGAATTGTATTTTCATCATCAGCTACCGTTTATGGTATGAACAATGTTGCTCCTTACAACGAGGAAATGCCTACATCAGCTACAAATCCATACGGAAGCACAAAGGTTATGATTGAACAGATTTTAAAGGACGTTGCTGTTTCAGACAAGGATTTCAGCGTTGTACTTTTAAGATACTTCAACCCTATCGGTGCTCACAAGTCAGGACTTATCGGTGAAAATCCAAACGGTATTCCGAATAATCTTCTTCCATACATCGCACAGGTTGCTGTCGGAAAATTAAAACAGCTCAGCGTTTATGGTGACGACTATGACACACCTGACGGAACAGGCGTGAGAGATTACATTCACGTTGTTGACCTTGCAAAGGGACATCTTGCTGCACTTGATTACGCTATGGCACACACAGGTTCAGAGGCAGTTAATCTTGGAACAGGCAGAGGCTCAAGCGTTCTTGAAGTTTTGAGAAGCTTTGAAAAGGCTTGCGACAAGGAAATTCCATATAAGATTGTCGAAAGACGTCCTGGCGATATCGCTACTTGTTATGCTGATACAAAAAAAGCAAAGGAACTTCTCGGCTGGGAAGCTCATCATATGCTTGACGAAATGACAGCAGACGGCTGGAATTTCACAAGAAAAAATCCAAACGGACTTTAATTAAAAAGGAGTGCATTTTATGTCTGAAAGCTATATTAAATTTACTGACGTAACCAAAAGCTATGGCAGTGGGAATACTCAGATTGATGCACTCAGTAACGTCAGCTTTGAAATTAAAAAAGGTGAATTCTGCGTTTTGCTTGGCTCATCAGGAGCAGGAAAAACCACTCTTTTAAATATGCTTGGTGGAATGGACTCCGTTACAAGTGGTGAAATCACACTTGACGCTCGTGACATTTCTTCACTTAAAGGCAAGGAGCTTATAAACTACCGCCGCCACGAGGTGGGATTTGTTTTTCAGTTTTATAATCTTATCCCTAACCTTACTGCACTTGAAAATGTGGAAATTGCAACTCAGCTTTGTAAAAATCCACTTTCTGCAAAGGACGCACTTGATATGGTGGGGCTTTCCGACAGAACAAACAACTTCCCTGCACAGCTTTCAGGTGGTGAACAGCAGAGAGTTGCTATTGCAAGAGCTCTTGCTAAAAATCCTGCGTTGCTTTTGTGCGACGAGCCGACAGGCGCACTTGACTATGTGACGGGCAAAAACATTCTCAAGCTCCTCTATGATTTGAGCAGAGAACATAATATGACTGTTATCATAATCACACACAACCAGGCTATTGCACCAAT
>JAFTNX010000210.1 GCA_017451665.1 Oscillospiraceae bacterium
GCTTTTTCAAAAATTTCTCCTGCCTGCATCTGTGCATGCTTTATAATTTCCTGACGATGTTTTTCGCCATCGGCATCAATCTGCTCCATTTTATTTTTATATTCTTCCTCAGCCTTAGCCCTCATAAAATCAGCTTCATTCTGATTTTTAAGGTTAAGCTGAGCAATTTTTTCATTTAAAAATGTAGCAACCTGAATTCTCTGCTCCTCGGTATAGCCTGACATATCAAAGCCTTCTACCTCATAGCTTTCTTCAGGAGCTTCCTCATTTTCTTCCGAAAGCTCATTATTTTTATTATAAAGCGTTGCCAAATCAACAGGTTTGAATTCCACGTCTGGAATTTCTACTGCGTCTTCGCTATCAAAATTAAGTGAATTTCTAAGAACACTATGCAATTATCTCGTCATCTCCACCCTTATAAACAATAATGTCACCCTGCTCTTCAAGACGTCTGATAACATCAACAATTCTCTGCTGAGCAGCTTCAACGTCACGCATTCTGAGGTTATGCAGATACTGCATATCCGACTGAATTGTTTCACGCTGTCTTTGGGACATATTTGAAAAAATCTTGTCTGTAACCTCTTGGGTTGCCGCCTTGAGGGCAATTGTAAGGTCCTTTGTATCCACTTCTCTGATAAACATCTGAATTTCGATATCGTCCAGAGTAACAACGTCCTCGAATACAAACATAAGCTTTTTGATTTGGTCTGCAAGGTCCGGATTTGTACCCTTGAGGCCTTCGAAGATATTCTTTTCTGCACGTCTGTCGATTCTGTTCATAATCTCTGCGATGTGGCTTACGCCGCCGTATTCCAGCACATCCACAGAGGTAATTGACGAAAGCTTGCTCTGTAAAATTTCATCAACTATTGAAATAATCTCAGGTGAAGCTCTGTCAAGGTTTGAAATTCTCTCGATTACGTCAATCTGAATTTCGCTTGGCAGTTCAGCAATAATCTGAGATGCCTTTTCAGCGTTTGCGTAAGAAAGAATAATTGCGATTGTCTGAGGATGTTCATTCTGAATCATCATCAGAAGGTTTTTATAGTCAACGTCCTTTACAAAAGCAAAGTTGGTTGTCTTACCTGATTTATTAGCCTTTTCGATAAGGTACTCGGCTCTCTGTGTACCAAAAGCTCTTACAAGAACGGACTTGGCATAGCCCTGACCACCCTCGATAATAGCCTTCTGGGTGATACACATTTCATAGAATTCATTGATTATGTCGTTGATTTCGTCTGATGACATATGCTCAAGCTTGGAAATCTCAATTGAAAGCTTTTCAATTTCGTCGTCGTGGAGGTACTTGAATACTTCCGACGCACTTTCCTGACCGAGAGCAATCATAACAGCTGCTGCTTTTACAGATGAATCCGCTGCTGAAACGCCTGTAAGGATTTTCCCCGAATCAGCTTTTTCTGTCTTATTAGTAGTATCCTCAGCCGTTTTGTTCTGCGGTTTCTTAGCCATTACTTCTTGTCATCTCCTTTATCTGTATTTCTAATCATTGAACGGATAATAGAAGCTGTAAGGTCAGGGTTCTGTTTTGCAAACTTTCTGACTTCACTTGCAGTTTCCTTCTGTTCCTTGTTGGTTTCGCTTGCCTTTTCGATAAGGCTACGTCTTTCTGATTCTTCAAGCTTGCTTTCAAGCTGCTGAATCTGCTGTCTGTTGATAGCCTTAGCCTTTTCAATCTTCTTCTTAGCCTTCTTGTTCATAAGAACAACGATAGCAATAATAAGGAGAAGAATAATAAGAACAATAATTACCAAAAGCCAGAGGTAATCTGAGAATGTAGCAGGCTCCTTCAAATCGCCTGTATTGTCCTTTATTGAAAGTGACTGGTCCTGCCAGCTCATAATAGAAATCTTTTCAATATCCTGGATACCTGTTGCGTTTCTGATAAGGATAAGAAGTCCTTCCTTTTCGCTTTCGGTAAGCACTCTTTCGCTTCTTATAGTAACAGCCATAGAAGCGTCTTCGATAACACCCTGAGCCTTTTCGGTCTGTGTAATAACCTCACCGATAGCCCATTCCATTTCTGCATAAAGGTAGTCAGGGTCATTTACGTTGATAGTACCGTCGTCATTGAAGTATGACGGGATATCGGTATTATTTTCTTCACCAACAACGCCTTCAGTATATTCGCCGTTCTGATACTTCTGTATCTCAAGCTTTTCATACTGTTTAACGCCGTTTCCGTCTTCGTCTGTGATATATTCCTTGGTTTCCTGAATAATCTTGTCGTAATTAACCTTGACATAAGCAGTAGCAACGATATTTCCCACGCCATACTCAGGGATAAGGAGGCTCATTACGTTATCCTCCATAGTTTCCTTGATAGTATCTTCATAGAACTGTCTTTCGTCGATACCGTAGTCAGGTTTATTTGAGTTGTCAGCAGAAAGTTCACGACCTGTATTAGCGTCAATAACCTTAACGTCGTTAGGGTCCATCTGCTGTGCTGAATAAGCAACGAGATTTTTTACAGCAGAAACATTTTCTTCTGTAAAAGTCTTTGAATTTTCGAGAGTAAGTGTAACGCTGGCGCTTGCTGTACCGTTATTATCCTTCCAGACGTAATTATCGTCCTTAGGGTATGTGATAGTAACTATTGCACCTTTAATTCCGTTAATTCTTTTAAGAGTTGTCTGCAATCTGTCCTGAAGCTCAAATCTCAATGTTTCATTCTTTTCAAATTCTGTCATTGTCATACTGATATTATCAAAGAATGTAGCATAAGAAGGAGTTGTCTGAGGATAGCCGAGGCTTGCAAGCTCATAAACCAGTGCGTCCCACTGTTCAGTAGGAACAAGCAGGTTTCCGTCAGAGTCGATTTTAACATCAACGCTCTGGCTTCTCAGCTCGTTATAGACCTCGGTAGTTTCCATCTGGTCCATTCCCTCAAAAAGCACAGTATAGCCATTATTCTTATTAAGTATAACAGCAACCACGATAATTGCCGCTATAAGTATTACTGCCAAACCACTGATAAGCAGTATTCTCATTGCCGTCGTGAGCTTCCCCCAGAAGCCCGAGATAGCCGCCCCGACGTTTTTCATCTTGTCACCCATACTTTTCTCTAACCAACTTTACACTTATTTTTTAAAAACTTAGATATTCATCTGCATTATTTCTTTATACGCATTTACTGCTCTTGTTGTAACCTGAGTAGTAAGCTCTATTGCAGTCTGTGCCTTTGTTGTAGCTATCATAACAGATGTAAGGTCATCTGTCTTACCCATCGCAAGGTCATAGCTGAGCTGATTTGAAGCACTTTCAAGGTCTCTTACTTCCTGAATTTTTTCTTTTAAAGTCTTTTCAAAATCAGTTTCGGCACCTGTTTTTTCAGTTTTTTCGGTTCCTGTAAGGGTTTCAATTCTTTCAAGCCTTTCTATCGGCTTGAGAAATGATGTTGCCTCAATAGCCATATTATTTTCCTTTCTGTATTCGATTTCTAAATTCCTTAGAAAATCCCTTTTCTCTCTTTACCTAAAAGAAAATCCTTTTTCTTTCTCTATTCTACTGTTTTCCTATTTCAAGACCCTTAGTCGCCATAGCCTTCACAACCGACAACGCTGTCAGGTTTGCTTCATAAGCTCTTGACGCCTCAAGAAGGTCAATCTGTTCTTCTGTATTGTTTACATTCGGATAATAAACATATCCGTTTTCATCGGCAATAGGATTTGTCGGGTCGTAAACCGGTGTAACATCCTCACCAAGTTCAACAATCTCCGAAATTCTTACTCCACCGCCCTGCACTCTCTGGAGCTGTTCATCAAAGCTCATATATCTTTCCTGAAAAACAACCTGCTTTCTCTGATAAGCCTCCTCAGGAGAAGAAGCAGCAGTATTCTGGTTTGCGATATTCTGTGCAGCAACGTCCATTCTGTATCTTTCAGCTGTAAGGGCAGAGCCGATAGTATTAAGTGAATTCAAAAAAGCCATAATCTAACTCTCCTTTACATTATTTAAATGACGACTGTGTCAGAACGTATCTGTAATTTGAAAAAACAGCATTCATTTTCTGTACGAGATAAGCCGACTGCAAATACGAATCATAAAGTTCCATTGATTCCTTATCCACGTCAACGTTATTTCCGTCAGGATTTATATATGTATCCTGCTGTTCTGTAAGTGTTGTTCTGAAAGCGTATCTGTTGTCCTTTGTATCAAGCATTTCTCTGTCAAGCACGTTTTCAAAGCTGACCTCCATAGCCTTATAGCCCGGGGTATCAACGTTTGCAAGATTCTGTGCTATAACCTGTTGCTTTGTCCAGTTAGCCGAAAGACTACTTTCCATAGCTTTAAAATCAAGTGAATCAAACAGCATCCAAATAGCCCACCTTTCTCAGACTTTGCGTCCTCGGTTATGCATAAGCCATTCCTACCGTCCATTATAGGTTTGCTTTGCCCCTTCTTTTGTTAATTATCTTTATTTTGTACATATTATCTACATATATTTTTGATGTTAATCCACCACATCATACTTTATACCAAAATAAATTATACACTAAAGTCAACCAAAAATCAAGGAATTTCAACATTTATCTTGAAATTTGATATGGAAATTTTGGGTTGATTTTTGTGTATTTTCACCAAAAAACACCCCTTTTTGAGCCTTTTGACGCCCAGAGTCTGGTTTTTAAGTTTATCAAAATGTATAAAAATATTTTTCTATGCATAAAAAACAGCCTTCACACAGTGGTGAAGGCCGTTCACAATTTGTTTAAACTTGGCTATCCTTAAGCATAAGAGCAGCTTTAAGATAGCTTCTCATTTCGTCCTCGCAGTCATTAAATGCCTCAAGAACCTTAGGTGGGAAAAGTCCGCATTCACCTTCTCTAATCATAGTAACTGCCTTTTCGTAAGGGATAGCGTCCTTATAAACCTTTTCAGAAACAAGGGCGTCATATACGTCGATAATAGAGAAAATCTGTGCTGCCACAGGAATATCATCTTCCGAAAGTCTGTCAGGGTATCCGTTTCCGTCCCAACGCTCGTGGTGGTTTCTTGCAATTTCAAAGCAATACTTATTGAATGGCTTATTCTTGTCAAGACCAAAGTCGTTGAGAATTTCCACACCCTTGACAGTATGGGTTTTCATTTCAGCAAATTCCTCGCCTGTAAGTCGTCCCGGCTTAAAGAGGATAGTTGTCGGGATAGCAGCCTTACCCACGTCGTGAAGTGCCGACGCATCAGAAATACACTGAACAAGTTCATCTGTAAGTCCGTATTCAGGGAATTTAGATGCAAAGGATTTCGCAAGGATATTTGTAAGCTTTTTAACTCGTGTAATATGCGCCGAAGTTTCAAAATGGATAAATTCAAAAACAGATGTAAGAACATTTCTCACAGTGCCGTCGCGTTCTTCGATGGTATCTTTAAGCTTTGCGAGTTCTGATTTAAACGAAAGGTTTTTATTATACAAATCAGAAAAAGTTCTGATTTTTCCATTAAGATAGCTAGGGTCAAAAGGAGCTACAAAAACCTCGCTTGCACCAAGACCATAATAAAGCCCGAAGTCAACAAAATCCTCAGATGTGATAATAAACACAGGAGTTTCAGCAAGATAGCCACTGTCGGCAAAATACTGCAGAAATTCCACGCCACTCACATCAGGCATATTTGCGTTATAAAGGACACAGCAGACTCTTTTCTGGAAAACCATAAACTTACGCTTAGCGTCTTCTCCGTCCTCTGCCTCCATAGTACGGAAGTTATTCTTTACAAGCTCTTTGAGCATAATTCTGTTGATTTTTACATTGTCAACTATCATTACAATATTTCTGTCTGCCAAAAAGCTCACCTCCGTTTAAAAATAATTACACAAATACAGTATATAACAATTTTTTAAAAAAGTCAATGGAATTTCCCCACAAATCGTCAAAGATAAACAAAAAAAGCAGTGGAAATTTCTTTCCACTGCAATTATTTAAATTTACTTTTTGTTTTTCTTAGCAGTTCTGTTCTGCCACATTACCCAGAGTGTAGGAGCTATACAGTTTGATGAATAAACACCTGCTACCATACCAACGATAAGTGGAAGTGCAAAGCTGAGGATTGAAGTTACGCCACAGATTGCACAAACAATACATACAACAGACATTGCAAGAACAGTTGTCACAGTAGTATGGATTGAACGTCCCATTGTCTGTGAAACTGACATATTAACAAGTTCTTCAACCTTATACTTGTTGCCGTAAAGTCTTCTGTTTTCACGGATTCTGTCGTAGATAATGATTGTAGCGTTTATTGAGTATCCGAGGATTGTAAGAAGTACAGCCATAAAGTTTGCGTTAATATCAAATCTGAAAATAACGAAGCTTCCAAATACCATAATCATATCGTGACAAAGTGCCACAACAGCCATACAGCCTGCGCTCCAGCCACCGATTTTCTTAAATCTGAAGCCGATATAAACAACCATAACAACAGCTGCAAACACAACAGCCACAAGACACTTTAAGAAGAATGACTTACCATTTGTAGGGCTTACGTCTGTTGTTGAAAGACCTTCGATGTTGTTGTCAGGGAGCTGTTTTGTAAGTTCAGCGTCAAGCTTTGCAAGCTTATCTGATGAAAGTCCTTCGCTTGAAGCAAATGAAAGTTCAACTGTTTTAACGCCTGTTGAGAACTGTTCACCGGTCTTTACAGTAACCTTTTCGTCTACTGTATCTTCAACGATTGTTTCAATCTTCTTTGTATCAAGGTCGCCGTCGTAAGAATATGCAAGGAGTGTACCACCCTTGAATTCAATAGCAACATTAAGTCCGAAAATAACTGCTACAAGTGCAAACACAACAAAAAGGCTTGTTGAGATTGTATAGAACTTGCTCTTGTTCTTAAGAACGTTAATAACCTTAGCTTCCTTCTTTTCCTGACCGTCCTTATAGCC
>JAFTNX010000020.1 GCA_017451665.1 Oscillospiraceae bacterium
AGGACTCAACGAGGTTATTGTAATGTCACCTGTTCTTGAGGAGTATATCCGTGAAAATTACCCATCCTATCCTATCACTTCCGCAACCTGTAAGCAGATTGAGGATATCGACGGACTCAATGAAGAACTCCGCAAGGATTACAAGTATGTTGTTCTGGATTATAACCTCAACAACAGATTTGACCTGCTTGAGAAGATTGACCCCGAAAACAGAGGCCGCTGTGAAATCCTTATCAATGCGTGCTGTATCCCTAACTGCCCTCGCCGCGGTGAGCATTACCGTCTTATCGGTCAGGACCAGATTGACGAATGGGAATACAAGAAGAACCCTCTCAACAAGAAACCTTTCACACCAACACACCTTGTTGAATGTGACTCCACAAACCGTACCATTTACGACATTATGAAGTTCCCGACATATGTTTCTCCCGAAGCTATCTTTGAAAAGTATATCCCTATGGGCTTCACAAACTTCAAGATTGAGGGCAGATCAATGCCTGACATCAAGCTTCTCGAAACATATATCCATTACCTTGTAAAGCCTGAATACCAGAACGAAGTAAGAATGAAGATGTTTCAGGCGCTTGCGGGCAAATTATTCTTCACAAACTGATCCGATTACGGAGGAACACTATGGAAATCTGTTTTCACAGTCCCGATTTTACATATCCTATGTATCTCAAGTCCCTGCTTATCAACACAATCCGTAAGAACCCCGAGTATTTCCACGACGGGCTGAAAATTGCCTCCGTGTTCGGCAATTTCTACGGAAGCGTGTGGAACGGCGGACGCTACCTCGGCGGAATAACTGACCCGCAGATGCTCCCTGCTGTAACAAAGGCGCTGAACGATAAGGGTATCCCTATGCGTTTCACCTTCACCAACCCACTCATTACCGAGGAGCATCTTGACGACGCTTTCTGCAACGCTATTCTCCGTGTTGCGCACAATGGTATGAACGAGGTAATTGTAATGTCTCCGATACTTGAAAAGTATATCCGTGAGAAGTATCCTCGTTATAAGTTCACTTCCTCAACCTGTAAGGAAATCCGTGACATTGAGGGAGTAAAGGCTGAGCTGAAAAAGGATTATAAGTACGTCGTGCTCGACTACAATTTCAACAATCAGTTTGACGTGCTTGAACAGATTGACGAGGCTGACCGTTCACGCTGTGAAATTCTCGTGAATGCCTGCTGTACGCCGAACTGCCCGCGTCGCGGCGAGCACTACCGTACAATCGGACAGGACCAGATTGACGAATGGACCTTCAAGAAAACAGGCAGGGACCCACGCACCTACGCTTCAAAGGAATTCAAGTGCCCGTCAATGCTGCTTAACCTTTATGATACCGTGGAATTCTCTACACATATTTCCCCGCAGGCTATCTTTGAAAAGTACCTGCCTATGGGCTTCAACAACTTCAAGATTGAGGGACGTACAATGCCTGATATCAACCTGCTTGAAACCTATATCTACTATATGGTCAAGCCTGAATATCAGAATCAGGTTCGCCTGAAGATGGCACTTGCGCTGACCAAGAAGCATAAGTATTTTATCTGAGTGTGGAATGTGGAGTGTGAAGTGTGAAATTAAGGTATTCGGCTCCGCCGAATGATTTCAATTTACTTTACGTTCTTGAATTTGAATTTATAAAAACAAACGGCGTACCGTTAATTCGGTACGCCGTAATTTTATGTATAGTCAATTCCTGCTTCATCAAGCATTCTGCGGACTTTTTCCAGTTGTTTTTTCAGGAAAGGTACGTCGGTGTTTTCAAATCGTTCAAGTGCAACACGGAAGCTTTCTGCGGCTTTCTCTTTTTCACCCATCTTGCAGTAATACATCGCATAGTCAAGGCAGTTTACATTTCTTGACCAGTTAATCTGTTCAGGAGTAAAAGACGGCATAACCTCTGCAAACTTATCAAGAAATTCAAGCAGCAGATTGTGAAGTCTGAAGGCCTCCTTGTATTCATTGGTGTAAAAAAGATAGCTTATCAGCCTTCCTATTGCTAAATTCTTGTAATTGATTCTTTCGTTCTCCCACAAATCCGTGATTTCCTGAAGATTCTCCTCGAAAAGCTTCGTGTAATTTTCCGCATCATCCATATAGTCATAATACGCAAGCATAGCATCCATTCGGAGAATCCTTTCGAATTTCCTCTTTGGCTTTGTATTCATCATATAGTCTGCCAATGCCTTCAGCTTTGCAGGTTCGTCCATTCTTGAATACAGCGGAATAAGTGAAGCCAGTGTATTCGTCCTGAGAATACCCTTTGTAGTTTTCGCCTTCTGTTCCAGAAGTTGTATTTTAGACACGTCATCAAGCGTTTTCAGCTTCTGGCTGAACTTGACCTCGCTTGTTGAATTGATTACAAGCCAGGGTGAAAAAACACCCGATTGCTGCCAGGTGAAAAATGAAATACACATAATCAGCAGTACAAGGTCAAAAGCAATGACAGCAATAAGTGCAAGGAAGCTTTTTTCAATCGGCAGAGAAATCAGAAGCATCAATTCAATCAGATTAAGAATCGCAAAGAAAATGATAAATCTTGTGAGCTTTTTCTCGTATCGTTTTACGCATTCTTTTTCTTCCGCAATTGCCTTTTCCAGCATCTCCCTCGTAACCTCAAACATACCAAAACCCCTTTACGTCATAGTATAACAGCACACTAAAAATAGTGTGCTGTTGTTATGTTATCAAACCTTATTTCACAAGAACCTTACTTCATAAGGGCAGCAATTGACTGTTCAATCTTAGCCATCTTTTCCTGTGCCTTTGCAAGCTTAGCCTTTTCAGCTTCAACCTGCTGAGCAGGTGCCTTTGCAACGAAGCCAGCGTTGTTAAGCTTATTGGAGGAGAAGTCAATGTCCTTCTGAACAGCAGCCTTTTCCTTGTTAAGACGTGCAAGTTCCTTTTCCTTGTCAACCAGCTCGTCCATAGGAATGAAAATTCTTGCACAGTCTGTAACAACTGTTACAGCGTCAGGCATATCAACCTTGTCTGCAATAACAATTTCAGCCGCGGAAGCAAGACGCTCGAAGAAAAGTCTGCCCTGCTCGAA
>JAFTNX010000211.1 GCA_017451665.1 Oscillospiraceae bacterium
ATATGAAAATTCAGGCAGAAAAAACATTCATCAGCGACGAGATTATGAATTATATTCTCGATATTATTGATGAAACAAGAAATTCAGCAGATTTTCGTCTTGGTGCATCTCCTCGTGCAAGTATCGCACTTGTCAAGGCTTCAAAGGCGTTTGCTTTTGTTAATGGCAGGGAATTTGTTACCCCTGATGACGTTAAAAGCCTTGCTGTTAATATACTTTCTCACAGACTTATACTTTCTCCAAAGGGCAAGGCTGCTTATAACACAAATGAGCAGGCAGTAGAGGCTATTCTTGAAAAAATAAAAGTACCAACCACAAGAAACTGAAAGAAGGATAATTTTGAATAAGAAAAATCTCCTTAGCTTTGTTTTTTGCCTTTTGATATCAATAGGGCTGACCTATTATATAAACGGCAAAGGCGGACTTATGCTTTGTATTTGTCTTGTTTTTGCATTTCTTCTTTCGACGGTGAATTTTATTGCTGTAAAGGATAAGGTTTTCTTTGAAATCAAGTACGATAACGTGAATTTAAGAAAAGGCGATACTTTTGGAGTTGCGCTGATAGTATCTAAAAAATGCCTTCTTCCGACGCCTTACGTTGAAATCAAACTTCATTCAACTGAAAAACTTACTCCTCTTAAATCAGAAATCTTTAAAACCTCGCTGTTTTCAAAGAACGAAAAATTAAAAATCAAAGCTGAATATAAAGCTGAGTATTCCGGAAAATCTACTATCGAAATTGAATACGTTAAAGTAACCGATTTTCTTGGAATTTTCTCAAAGCTGATTTATAAAAAGACCGAAAAAGATGTTGCAGAACTCCGTGTACTCCCGAATATCCCTGACAGAGTTTATTCTTCGGATATTCTGAAGTCGGTAGCTGACGCTGTGACATTTGACGATAATGATGAAGATACAGGCGAAACTGTGCGTTTTGGCGTAGGTACTCCGGGTTATGAGCATAGAGCGTATGTGCCTGGTGACCCTATAAAAAAGATTAACTGGAAGCTTTCTTCAAAAAGAGAACAGTACCTTTTAAGACTTGACGAAAAGCCTTCTGTTTCAGGTCAGCTTGTTATTGTTGATGTGTTCAGTAAGAATAACGACAAACAGACTTTTTCTGATTGCGATAATCTTGTTGAAGGCTGTCTTGGACTTCTTTCTTCAATGATTAAGCAAGAACTTGAATGTGAATGTTATGTATGTAATAAAAATGGCTGGAATAGCTTTAAAGTAGCTGATGAAAAATCCCTTTCACTCTTGCAAACCGAGCTTTCAACCTACGATTTGTCCCTTGAAACTCCAAAACGTATTCCGGACGGAATTGAAAAAGAAAAGGGCACAGCTGTTGCAGTTGTGTTTACAAATAACCTTGATGACAGCCTTGTTTCAGCAGGGAATACCCCTGTTTTGCAGAGCTTTTATGTCACGAAGGAAAACTATGTTAAAACCCACCCTGATAATGTGTGGGTTATTGATGACGTTTATGAATTATCCCGATTAAGATAGGAAATTATTATGGCAGAGAGATTGAAAAACTGGATTTTACCACTGCTTTTTGGTAGTTCAGTTGCATATATGATAATAAAGTGCTACCATAACACAGATGCGTTTTTGCTCAGCTGTGTGTTCTTTGTGTACGCACTTTTTTGTTTTACTCTCTTTGAACTTATTAGAAAAGTAAAATATATCAGTGGTTTGCTGTATGTGGTACTGTTTTTAGCAGTATTTTCAGCAGGCTTTACTGTGATAGGGAATGCCTACTCAAGCGGAATGCTTCCTATGTCTTTTGATAAGTGGTTTTATGGTGCCCAGACGGAAGCCACAAAGGTGTTTGAATTTTCATTCGCACTTATATTTATGGGTGGATTTTTCATAATATCAATTCTATATTATTTTACACAGGTAATTTATCGTGCTTTCGGCACAATGCTTATAATGTTTTTCCCACTGTTTATTTATGCAAAAAGACTTGATACAATAAATGTTTTTCATTTTGCAATAGTGCTTTTACTGTATCTCGCTGTTCTTGTCCATAACAGACAGATGAAATGCGACAAAAACTCCACTATCGTTATGAATAAATCCTATGTCGCTTGCGTAGGTGTGTTCGTGTTTTTGGTAACTGCTGTTACTGCAATTCTCCCACAGCCTGATATTCTTGCAGTACAAGAAAAAGACGATACCTTTTTCTCAAATTTAGTTAATGCCAATGCACCACAGGATTTTTCTGATACATCATCACTATCAGGAGGACGTTTAAGCGACGAAATTCTCTTTTATGTGGATACAACAAAACCTATGTATCTCCGCCGTCAGGCATTTGATAACTATTCGTATAAATACGGCTGGTATATGGATGAACAAGATTCTATGGCTAATAAAATTCCAAAGGATAACGAAAACTACACAAAAAATACAACATATATGAGCCTTTCAACAATGCTTGATAAGGCAAATAAAATGTCTTTTGAGAACTACTATTTTGACTATCCGGATATTGATTTTGAATTTCCTGATGAAATAAATGCTGTCATTAAAAATGAGGAGAATTTCACCCCATACTATGTTCAGCTGCCACTTTATGCAACAGAACTGATTGACAGCGAATATAATAAAATGCTTCACGGGGAATATAAACCTGTTGACGGTCAGGCTGATTATATAAAAGGTAAAGGTCACAGCTTTAATTATCTTCCAACCAAGTATGTGCCAAAGGATTTTATTTCAAAGCTCGATTATAGCTATTCCGATGTTATGAAAGCCCTTGAAATGATGATGGAAAAAACAACTGACGAAAAAGAGCTTGAAATTTTAGACGATTTGTATTTTGATGTGGAATATACAAGTACTCGCTTTGATGATTTGCCGGAAATTTCAGACGAACTTTCACAGCTTGCACACGATATAACATCAGGCTTTTCTACCCCATATAACAAAGCCAAAGCCCTTGAGGGCTACTTTGAGGAAATGAATTTTGAATATAACGTTGACGTTTATCCTGATGACGTTGACGATTTTGTGTTCAATAAAAAGAAAGGTGCTTGTGGTCAGTTTGCTACTGCTATGACACTTATGGCACGCTCTGTGGGACTTACAGCTCGCTACGTTGAAGGCTTTGTAGTTGAAGAAAAGAATGACGACGGTCTTTATGTTGTCCGTGAATATCATTCCCACGCATATGTAGAAGTGTATATAAACGGATTTGGCTGGGTTGTTTTTGAACCAACAGTAGCAGGATTTCTTGATTTTTATGAAGAGGAATACCAGAAAACACCTCTTGACGTTTTGAAGGAATACGCTCTTGTAATTGTAATTGCAGTAGCTGTTTTGCTTGTTCTTTTCCTTTTGAGAAAACAAATTTCCGAATGTATTTTCAGAATTGTTATTCTTGTTTCAGCTCCTCAAAAAACAGTAATACTTTGTTATAACAGACTTTTAAAACACCTTTCTGAACGCTTTGATAATGATTTCTTTACTAAATCCTCAAAGGAAGTTTCAGAGTGGCTTAGAAATTCAAACTATGACGCAGATGTATTTGTAAATCTCTTTGATAAGGTTTGTTATGGATATTCTGAAATTTCAAAGGAAGAAAAGAAAATTTCAATAAGTGAATATAAAAAGCTTACTCGGTCAATAAGAAAAATGAAAATAAATTATTAAAACCCTTGTGTTTTTTGGCATATAGTGGTATAATAATAAGAACGATTTTATCGAAAATAATTTAAAAGGATGGTATATAAAATGTTTGATTCAATTATGATGCTTTCAGCAAATAACGGTGGTGGCGCTTCAGGTGCAGACCTTCTTGTTACATTCCTTCCACTTGTTATTGTACTTGTTATTTTCTATTTCTTCCTCATCAGACCACAGAAGAAAAAGGAAAGAAAAGACGCTGAAATGAGAAAAAATCTTCAGGTAGGCGACGAAGTAGTAACAGTTGGTGGCGTTGTTGGTATTGTATTTTCAGTTAAGGAAGATACAGTTGTTGTTGAAACAGGTGGCGACCGTTCAAAGATTCGTGTAAAGAAGTGGGCTATTGCTCAGAATCTCACAATTCACGAAGAAGAATAAGAATAATTTCAAAAATCCCCGAATAAGATGTATAAAATGCGTCTTAGGAGGGATTTTTTATGCAAAGACGTAGAAATAATCTTTCAAACTTCTGCGATTCAAGGGCGTTTTGTGTTTTGATTTCAATGGCAGTAGGCTTTCTTGTGATAATGGGATGCCTTTTTGTGTTTTCAATTCTAGTAAGCAAAATTGACGTTCCCGAAGGCGCATTAAAGGTTATGTCAATGATAGCCTTGTGCGCAGGCGCTTTCGCAGGAGGTCTTGCGTGTGCTAAAAAACGCAGAAAAAACGGACTTTTTATGGGTATAGTTACAGGTATATCTATGTTTGTTGCAGTTTTTGTTATAAGCCTTATTTTCGCTAGAACAGCTGTCAATTTTTCAGCATTTTCCAAGTTTTTCTGGACAGTTGTGTGTGCATCCGTCGGTGGAGTTGTAGGAGTAAATTCAAGACGAAATAAGTATTGACACAAATCGACAAGTTTAATAAATAAGTCATATTATGTTAATAACTGTAAGCGCAGTTTGTGGTATAATCATTATATTATAAATATTGTTTTGGAGGAATTGATTATGAAACATATCAAAACCATCAATAAGGCTAACCTCAAGAAAACTGCTGAAAAGGGTGGCTGTGGAAAGTGCCAGGCTTCATGTCAGTCAGCTTGCAAGACATCTTGCACAGTAGCTAACCAGAAGTGTGCTAAGGACGAATAATTTATCCAGAAAAATGCACTTAAAGGGACTTTTAGTCCCTTTATTTTTTGTAGGATTTTGAAAGGAGCATATTATAAATATGATTCATAAATTTAAACTTTCGGGATTTAATATACTGCTTGACGTTAATAGTGGGGGAGTTCATATCGTTGATGACCTTACATATGACCTTCTTGATAATGTTGAACCACCTTTTGCTGATGAATGTCCGGAAGAGGTTGTTAATAAGCTTTCAAAGCTTTATGACGCCGAGGAAATCAAGGAATGCTATGGCGAAATAGTTGAGCTTTATAACGATAAAATTCTTTTCAGCGAAGATGATTACGAAAAGTACGCTAAATTTGCTGTTGCTTCACCTGTTAAGGCTATGTGCCTCCATATCGCACACGACTGTAACCTCAGATGTGAATACTGCTTTGCGTCAACAGGTGACTACGGCGTAGGCAGAAAGAGAATGTCTCTTGAAACAGGTAAGAAGGCTATTGATTTTCTTATTGAAAAATCTCAGGATAGAAAATTCCTGGAACTTGACTTTTTCGGTGGCGAACCACTTATGAACTGGGACGTTGTTAAGGAAATCGTTATTTATGCAAGAGAAAGAGAAAAGGAATGTGGTAAGAAATTCAGATTTACAATTACCACAAACGGACTTCTTTTGACAGATGATAAAATTGACTTTATCAATGAAGAAATGTCTAACGTTGTTCTTTCAATCGACGGCAGAAAGTCAGTTAATGACAGAATGAGAAAGCGTGTTGACGGAACAGGTAGCTACGATAAAATCACTGACGTATTCAAAAAGCTTGTAGATAAGCGTGGCGATAAGGAATACTATGTGAGAGGAACTTATACAAAGTATAACCTTGACTTCTCTGAAGACGTTATGCACCTTTATGAGCTTGGTTTTGACCAGATTTCTGTTGAACCAGTTATGGCTGACCCTGAAATGCCTTATGCAATTACAGAAGCTGACCTTCCAAAGATTTTTAAGGAATACGAAATTCTTGCACAGAAACTTCAGAAGGTTTATGACGAAGGTAAATTCGTTAACTTCTTCCATTTTATGCTTGACCTTGACCAGGGACCTTGCGCAATCAAGCGTTTAAGAGGCTGTGGCTGTGGTAACGAATATGTTGCTGTTACTCCTGACGGGGATATTTATCCTTGCCACCAGTTTGTTGGTATCGACGATTTTAAAATGGGTAACCTTGATGACGGTACTTTCAATCAGGAGATGAAGTCTTATTTTGCTGCATCTCACGTTTATTCAAAGCCTGAATGTAAAAAATGCTGGGCTAAATTCTATTGTAGTGGTGGCTGTAACGCTAATAACTACATCTACGAAGGAGATATTCATAACGCTCATAAGCTTTCTTGTGAAATCCAGAAAAAGCGTCTTGAATGCTCAATTATGATGAAGGCACTTAAACTTGCCGAAACAGCTGAATAAAAATTCAAGCCGTTCTCTTTTACGAGAACGGCTTTTTCTATTTCTTTACTGTAAGCTCTGCGATTGCAACATAGTGTAAAACTTCAAATTCTTCAGGTGCATTTTTATTGAGCATTTCCTTGTGTTCTTTTTCCCAAAGGCTGATTTCATCATCCGACAGGGAAGCCCCAACACCTCTGCAAGCCAGCATACGCCCGTGCCACGACTTTCTTGTAAAAGGCACATTGATGTCAAACTCTTCTCTGTGTGTAACGTCAAAATACTCAAGATATTCATCAGGTACCCACATTGGCTTGCGTGTTTCCTTTGCACCACTCCACTTAGGATTGTACTTTAAAATTATTTCCTCACTTTTTCCTGCAATTTCGTCTTCAAATGGTAACCACGCCATATAAAGAATTAAAAACTTACCACCACTTTTCAGAATTTTGCTCAATTTAGGTGCTAAAATATTGTGGTCAGGATACCAAATGCACTGACAAGCTGTAACAACGTCAAAAGTATCGTCAGGATAGTCGATTTCTTCGGCAGGGCAGACGTAATACTCAATGTCCATATTCTGATTTTTGCTTAAAATTTTAGCCTGCTCAATCTGATTTTCTGAAATATCAGTGCCAATCCATTTCCCACCGAATTTATACATATTTCTCGGCAAAACACCTGTTCCTGTGCCAATGTCAAGAATTATCTGTCCGTCCTTGCAATGTCCTAAATCAATTATCTTTCTGTAAAATTCATCAGGATAAATATCTCTGAATTTTGCGTAATTTTCAGAAGTTTTACCCCAGTCAAAGGCTTTTTCTCCGTCTATGTTTTTAAGCTTCATAAATTCTCCTTAAAATTAAGCCCTTGAATAAAATCAAGGGCTGTTAATTATTCAATTGATAAAAATTCTTCCGGAACATTGCTGTAAATGTCATTGATGAGGTCCATATTAAAGATGCTCATTCCGTGCGCATACGCAAGGTCCTGATTGTATTCGCTGAGAGGGTAGATTGTAACGTCAGTATAATTGTATCCGAAATGTGTGATAATCGGAATAACCTTCGGCTCTTCAATAGTAACTTCGCCTGTTGTGTGGTCCTTAACGATAGTAAAATCACCAAGTCCACCCATCATAGCTCTGTTGTCGCCCATAGCAGAAACAAAGTTACCAAGACAATAATAAACAAATGCTTTGTTTCCGTTGTCACTTTCAACCCAGTTACATTCCTGAATTGTGTGTGGCTGTGTGCCTACAATAACGTCAGCACCCCATTCAGTAAACTTCTTTGAAAGCTCTCTCTGACTGCTTGATACCTCGTTAGTTACTTCAACTCCAAAGTGTGGAGAAACAATAACAACGTCAGCCATTTCGTCAGCCTTTTTAATCTGCTCCTCAATCAAATCAAGCTCGTCAAGATATACAAGCTCTGTGCCTTGTTCAGGTCTGTGAGTGATACCGTTTGTATGCTCCATGTATCCGAGAAAAGCAATTGTAATGTTGTTGATTTCAACAACTCTTATGTTGTCCATATCCTCTGTATTTCTGTATGCGCCGTATCTTATAATGTCAGGATGCTTGTTGTCCCAGTAGTCAAGTGTAGCAATAAGTCCTTTTTCACCCTTGTCAAGAACGTGATTGTTTGACATTGAAATAGCGTCAAATCCGATTTCTACCATATAATCTCCCAAAGCTTCTGGTGAACAGAAACAAGGGTATGTTGAAGGTGAAAACTCGTCAGTAACAATAGTTTCCTGATTTAAAATTGCCAAATCAGCAGGCTTGATGTACTTTACCACTCTTTCATAAACAGGTGCAAAATCGTATCCACCATTTGTAGCTCTGTTTTCAGCCTGCTCATAAATAGTGTCGTGAATAAGATTGTCACCAGCACAAACAACGTGAACAGATGTCTTTTTCGTAAGAACCTCTTCAGGCTTTTGTGGAACAGTAATAATCTGCTGACCTTTTTCGTTTGTAA
>JAFTNX010000212.1 GCA_017451665.1 Oscillospiraceae bacterium
CTTGTTGACCATATATGGGATTTCGTGAACGATAATGCAGTTTCTTCCCTTAATTTCTTCAATAGAAGTCTTGGCTCTGAGAATAATTTTTCCTCTGCCGGTGCCGTATGCAGCTCTGATACCTGCTCTTCCCATAATGATACCACCGGTCGGGAAGTCCGGACCGTGAATACATTCCATAAGCTCCTCAAGAGTAGCGTCAGGATTTTCAACAATAAGCTTCAAAGCGTCAATAACTTCATTTAAATTGTGTGGTGGAATGTTAGTAGCCATACCAACAGCAATACCCACCGAGCCGTTACACAAAAGATTCGGAAATCTTGACGGCAAAACAACAGGCTCTTTAAGTCTGTCATCGTAGTTTGACTGGAAAGGTACTGTTTCCTTGTTGATGTCAGTGAGCATTTCCACAGACATTTTAGCCATTTTAGCTTCTGTGTATCGGTAAGCAGCAGGTGGGTCACCGTCAATAGAACCGAAGTTTCCGTGACCGTCTACCAATGGATAACGAAGTGAAAATGACTGTGCAAGTCTTACAAGTGCGTCATAAACCGAAGCGTCACCGTGTGGGTGATATCTACCCAATACAGTACCGACAGTGTCAGCACACTTACGGTAAGCCTTGTCAGGAGTCAGACCGTTTTCGTGGAGAGTATAAAGGATACGTCTGTGAACAGGCTTCAAGCCGTCTCTGACGTCAGGCAAAGCACGAGACACAATTACAGCCATTGAATACTGTAAAAAGGAGTTTCGCATTTCGTCATTTATGTCCTTTACAATAACCTTAGTGTTGTTTGTAAACAAAATTTCCTCACTCTTTTCTGTTTTAAAAAACTAAATTCTTACATTACTTTGATTAACTATTACATATAAAAAGTTTGGTCAAGCTTTTCAAAGCTTGCGGTTTCCAAAGGCAGAGCCTTGGTCGTCCTCCGCAGAGGACGAAATCCTTAAAATCATCGACGCTCCGCAAGGGGTGAATTTCAAAACAGTCCAGTGGACTGTTTTGGAAGAGGGGGCTGCCCTGCACGAGAGGGCGCTCCCCTGCACGAGAGGGCGCTCCCCTAAATTTTTGCCACAAGCTCTTTTCTCACAATTTCTGCCTGATTGTCGTCCATACATCTCTTTGGCAGAACGTAAATTGTTTCTTTTTTCATAATAATACAGAACATTTCATCAAGCTCGTGCACAAGAAAATCACTTTTATCCTTCCACACAACTCTCGGAGGTGGTGAAATTCTCTCTTCGCCTTCCTCATATTCGCTTTCATCAATAACAGTTTCGATTGAGAATGCGTCTTCGTAAAGCTTAAAAATGTATCTGTCCTTTTCAAGTGGCGCAAGAGCCTTCATAAGTCCTTTTCTTATCATAACGGGATTGTACCAGGTAATAAAAATTCCCACAGCAGCAATCGTCATTCCGATAAGACTTATGTAGCTGTTTTTGTTGTCAAGAAACTGAACAAGAAAAACTGCAAAAACAAGCCCCATAACAATAGTTTTAATAATATTTGATTTTCTCACAAAAAGCTTTTGAAAAAGTCTGAAAGCCTTGTCCTCTTCCTTTAAGGTAACGTTGTAGTTTACCTGACACAAAACCTCACCTTTCGGCATTTCTATAGAATTATCTTCGTTCATAGGAGTACCGCCATAGATTTTGCCATCGTGTTCAAAGGTTTCAGGCTTTTCTTGTTCTAAAAGCTCATCTAAATTCTTTTCTTCACTCATTTTTTACTCCGAAAAATAAAATTTATAGTTCTATCCCTATAAGCCGAGATTAAGCGAGGGTATATCGGTGAAACCGTCAGGGTTTCATTGTCAATTGTCAATTGTCAACTGTCAATTGTTGACTTAGACTATACGTCTAAGTCAACAGCATATTTAGCGTTCTGTTCGATAAATTCTCTTCTTGGCTGAACTTTATCGCCCATAAGAATTGAGAAGGTTTCGTCAGCTATCATTGCGTCCTCAAGTGTAACCTGAATCATTGTTCTTCTCTCAGGGTCCATTGTTGTTTCCCAGAGCTGTTCAGGGTCCATTTCACCAAGACCTTTATAACGCTGAACTTCAACCTTGTTTCCGTTTTCACCGGCAAGCTCGTTAATATAAGCGTCACGTTCTTCGTCAGTAAATGCGTATCTGACGTGCTTTCCTCTGTAAACCTTATAAAGAGGTGGCTGTGCAATCCATATATGTCCCTGTTCGATAAGTTCACGCATATATCTGAAGAAAAATGTCAGAAGAAGTGTTCTGATGTGGCATCCGTCAACGTCGGCATCGGCCATAATAATAACTTTTCCGTAACGGAGCTTTGTAATATCAAAATCTTCACCAATAGAAGTACCAAGTGCAGTAACAACAGGCATCAGCTTTTCGTTTCCATAAACCTTGTCAATTCTTGCCTTTTCAACGTTAAGCATTTTTCCCCAAAGTGGAAGAATAGCCTGATAGTGTCTGTCTCTGCCTTCCTTAGCAGAACCGCCCGCAGAGTCACCCTCGACGATATAGATTTCAGTAAATTCAGCATTTCTTTCTGAACAGTCAGCAAGCTTACCAGGGAGTGAAACGGAATCAAGAACACTCTTTCTCTTTCTTTCGTTATCTCTCGCTCTCTTTGCAGCCTCTCTTGCTCTCTGTGCAGCAACACTCTTTTCAAAAATACTTCTTGCAGCCTCAGGATTTTCCTCAAGGTAGTCCATAAGCTTGTCACTTACAACGCTTTCAACAAGAGGTTTGATTTCAGGGTTACCAAGTCTGCCCTTTGTCTGACCTTCAAACTCACAGTTTTCCATTTTTACGGAAATAATCGCAGTAAGACCTTCTCTTACGTCGTCACCAAGAAGCTTTTCGCCGTCTTTGAGAAGTCCGAATTTCTTCCCGTATTCGTTAATAACTTTAGTAAGAGCATTTTTAAAGCCTGTTTCGTGGCTACCACCGTCAGGGGTATTAACGTTATTTGCAAAAGAAAGGATAATTTCGTTATATGAATCGTTATACTGCAAAGCAATTTCAGCAGTAGCGTCATTTTTCTTTCCTGCAAAATAAATAACGTCAGGGTTTACAGCCTCAAGTCCACGCTTTTTGTGAATGTGTTCAACAAACTGTCTGATACCACCCTCATAATAAAGAGTTTCACCCACAACATCATCAGTTCTTCTGTCGTGGAAAACAATCTTGATACCGGCATTCAGAAAAGCCTGTTCTCTTAACATTTTAAGGAGTGTTTTATAGTCATATTCAGTTGTCTGTTCAAAAATCTGGTCGTCGGCTTTGAATGTTACAGTTGTACCTGTTTCATCGGTTTCGCCAATAATTTTCATATTCTCGGTATAAATACCTCTGTCAAAATGCTGGAAGTGAATATTTTTTCCGTCCTTGATTTCAACTTCAAGCCATTCTGAAAGTGCGTTAACAACTGACGCACCTACACCGTGAAGACCACCAGCAACCTTGTATCCTCCACCACCGAATTTACCACCTGCGTGAAGTACAGTAAATACAACTGTGGCAGCAGAAATCTTTTCAACAGGGTGAATACCTGTCGGGATACCACGACCGTTGTCCTTAACCCTGATGATATTTCCAGGGAGAATATCAACAACAATCTCGGTACAATAACCAGCAAGTGCCTCGTCAATTGAGTTTGTAACAATTTCGTACACAAGATGGTGAAGTCCCTTAGGTCCTGTTGAACCGATATACATACCAGGTCTTTTTCTTACAGGGTCAAGTCCTTCAAGTACCTCAATCTGATTTTCGTTATAATTATTTTCCTCATCGACCTTTGAAACGTTCACACTGCTAAGGTCGATGTCCTCAATTTCCTCAATTTCAAGTTCAGGTATTTCTTCAGTTTCCTCAACCACAGCAGTCATTTCGTTCTGTTCAATCATTTTAAATACTCCTTAAAAAATAAAAAATATACTAACCAATAATACCCTTCATTAACTTATCATATCGTTTTTTTAGTGTCATACAAGAAATCTGAGTGATATAAACCCTTTCATTCAAATCCTCATCAAGACAAACAACAAAGCTTTTAGGCATTTCAAAAGAAACATTCACAACCATATTGTTTTTTGACGCAAAATTCAGATAATTTTTAGTTATCTTAGAGGTTGACGAATTTTCAATATCAAAAATCCCAATCAAATCCTTTGTATTTATAAGCACATCATTTCCGAGATGAAGATACACCCAAAAAACACTCCAATCATTTTTCAGAAACACAGCCGTTTTTTACTTCAAACAGCTTCTGATTTTCATAAATTCCATCAGGTTTTTCACAGCAGGTAATAAAAATCTGGAATTTTTCAATTTTGCTTTTTACAAAATCCTGTCGCTTTGCGTCAAGCTCTGACAAAACGTCATCAAGCAGAATTACAGGTGCGTCATCAGTTTCGCCTTCTAAAATATACGCCTGGGCAAGCTTCATAACCAGCGCCACCGAGCGATTTTGTCCCTGCGAGCCATATTCTCTTGAATTAAGCCCGTCAAGGTTTGTAAAAAGGTCATCTCTGTGAATTCCCACCTGAGTAAAACCACTTTTTATATCGTCGCTGAAATTTTCCCTGAGTCTTTTTAAATATTCATCAGCCATTTCACCGTTAAAATCGTCACGCCCTTCAAGGTTATCATAAACCGTTGAATGATACACAAGCTCAAGTCTTTCTCTGTTTGAAGAAATACTTTCATAAAGCTCGTTTGTATACAAATTCAACTTTTTAGCGTAATTATATCTTAACATTGAAATATATGCGCCCATTCTTGCCAGCTGAAAATCCCACACTTCAAGCTCATCTCTTTTTGAAACACCGTTTGAGATATTTTTAAGTAAGGTATTTCTCTGCTGAAGAATGTTATCATATTTTAAAATAACGTCGTTATAGCTGTTTTTAATCTGGCTTATACACAAATCTAAAAAACTTCTTCTGTTATCAGGTGAGCCTTTTGAAAGTTCCAAATCTTCAGGTGTAAAAACAACGCAATCCAGGTTTCCAAAAAGTTTAGAAACAGATTTAAGTTTCACACCATTTAAGGTAACGCTTTTATCCCTCACCTGTGGTTTGACACAAGCGATATTTATCGTTTGTTTTCTAAAAGAGTTTACAAAATCAACTTCGATTTCAGCTCTTTCTCTATTCAAATCAATAAATCCCTTATCTCTTGTGCCACGAAAGCTTTTAACACCCGAGCATGTCCACAGCGCCTCAATAAGATTTGTTTTTCCCTGAGCGTTTTCGCCAAAGATTATATTTGTTTTATCACAAGGAAAAATCTCAACATTTTTAAGATTTTTAAACCCGTCGATTTTAATTCTGCTTATTTTCAAAACAAAACCTCTTAAATCTGTTTAATGGTAAGCTCAAGCTCCATTTCAGGCACAGTTACTCTGTCCCCGTCACGAAGTTTTTTACCACGCATAGTACAGATTTCATCATTGACCATAATTCTTTCCTCAGCGATAATTTCCTTTGCAATTCCACCTGTTTCCACAAGTCCTGCAAACTTCAGAAAAGAATCAAGCTTGATAAATTCCGTACTGATTTCAATTATATCCTTCTGCATAAATTCACCTTATTCGTTACCAAGTTTAATAGGAAGCACAAGATAAACGTACTTTTCGTCGTTTACAGAAGTAATCTTCATACCAACCTGTCCACCGTTAAGGTGAAGCTTAACCTTATCATCGTTGATTGTCTTTAAAGGTTCCATAAAATACTTACAGTTAAATCCGATTTCAATCATAGGGCCGTTAATATCAACGTCCATAACGTCATTAACCTTACCCAGAGCAGTATTACAGCTGATTTTAAGCTGGCCGTTTTCAAACTTACATCTTACAGGGCTTTTAATTCTTTCAGTAATAAGAATACTTGCTTTTTCGAGACAGTTAATAAGCTTCTTTGTATCAACAATAACCTCAGTAACAGCTTCCTTAGGAAGTGAGCTTCTATAATTCAAAAATTCACCTTCAAGAAGTCTTGAGAATACATAATATCCTGAAATTTCAAAAATAATATGTTTACCGGATTCGCTGATTTTAATTTCACACATCAAATCCTCGTCGTCCTTTAAAAGCTTTGAAATTTCTGACAAAGCCTTACCCGGAACAACGAATTTCATATTATTATCAGACTTGATAGCTTCAGTTCTTACAGCCATTCTGTATCTGTTAAGAGCAACCATATTAAATGTGCCGTCTGCAATTTCAAAAAGCTCGCCCTTAAAGATAGGTTTAAAGTCGTCCTGTGAAATTGAGAAGATAGTCTGGTTAATCATATTTTTAAGTACAGGCTGGCTTACCTTAAAGCTTTCCTCTCCGTCGCTTTCTGGAAGCTGTGGGTATTCAGAAGCGTCTTGTGCTGAAATTGTATATTCAGTATCCCCGCCCTTGATTCTCACCTGAAGATTTTCATTGATGTCAATTAAAATCTCATCAGTAGGCATTCTTTTAATAATGTCAGCAAAAAGTCTTGCGTTAATAATAACCTCGCCACTATCCTCTGACTTAACCATCAAATCAATTTTAATACCAAGCTCACGGTCATAGCCTGTAAGTTCAAGAATATTTCCGTTAAGCTTGAATTTAATACCTTCAAGAGCCTGGATTGTAGATTTATCAGAAACTGCCTTAGAAACATTTATAACAGCTTCATAAATCTCATTTTTATTACAAATAATCAGCATTTTAAGGATACCTCCAATTTTTTAAGGTTTAAACATTTTTTTTATTTCAAAGTACTATCTGTGAAAAAAATATATAATAAAATAATATATATATTTATTTAAAAA
>JAFTNX010000213.1 GCA_017451665.1 Oscillospiraceae bacterium
CTGGATTCTGATTCCAGCATTCCCAAGGTTCGAATCCTTGTGCCCCAGCCAGCGTAATTTAAGCCGTCAGAAATTGACGGCTTATTTTCATATTAAATTATGAAACCCCCATATATTCGGCTATAGCCAAGTGGTAAGGCAGGAGATTTTGATTCTCCCATCCCACTGGTTCGAATCCAGTTAGCCGAACCAGCAAACGTAATGTTTGCACCCATTCCCCTCACAGATTAGTCTGTGGGGGGATTTTATTTGCAAAAATTTACAGAAAAAATCACCAAAAATTCAGCCACAAAGTTACTATTATTATTAAATAGTCTGTATTTACTTTTTACGTGTATTGTGGTATAATATATTTTGCGTAACTATGCAATAAAGCTGAGGTGAAAATGATGAGCATATCTGTTCTGGAGGATTACAGAAACGACTGGGAAGAGCGTTGTCTTAACCTGGACTTTTTTGATTACAGCTTACTTGGTGGCAGAAAATTTCTCATCAGATTCAACTGCATAAACACCTCTCTTACAGTTGGTTTCAAGCGCATAGTGTCATTATTATCAAAAAAATGCGAAAGCTTTTCTTTTGTAGAAAGTGGGAATACATACACTGATGTGATTTTTTTCAACATCGGTTGTGGCGAGCTTTCAAAAGAAGACAAGGACTTCATAAACAAATGTGGAAGTCCTGTTATTCTTGTAAGCGACCATATGGATTTTTCATTCATAAAATCTGACACGGTAAGCGTTCTATTCTGCCCGAATATTTATGGTGCAGGTCTTGACGGAGAGGGTGTATGCAGTGATAACAACTGCGTGAACATCATTGACTTTTACGGTGGTTGTCTGTTTACTATGGGGCTTCTTGCAAAAGGGATTTTCGGAAAATATTACTGTGGACACGGTGTTTGTGAATGCGACGGTATAACCGATTTATCCGAATACGGCTATGAGAGAATTATCTCCTATGATGACGGGAAATTTATGTTGGATTTTTACATCAACAGACCCGATGAATTTTTCTGTTTTGACAACACCTACGGTGGGAAATTAAAGCTTTTACACAGTCTGCTTTTCAAGTGTCTTCTGGAATTTGACAGAATATGCAACAAGCATGAGATTCCGTATTTTCTTGGTGGCGGAACACTTCTCGGGGCTGTAAGACATAAAGGAATGATTCCATGGGATGACGACATTGACGTTATGATGTCAAGAGAAAGTTATGAAAAATTTTTAAGCGTTGTCAATGACGAAATTGGTGAGGAATTCTTTTTTCAGTCGTCTGAAACAGACAAGAATTACCACAGCGTATTTACAAAAATCAGACTTAACGGCACTGTTTTTAAAACGGAGTTTTCACAGAGATTTGAAATGCATCAGGGTATTTTTATTGACATTTTTGTTCACGACCACACTGCAAATTCAGAATCCGGTCAGAAGTTACATGTTTTTAAAACGCTTTTTGCACGTTCACTTGTATTCAACAAATGGGCTGACAAGCCTATGCATTTTTACGGGAAGCTTAAGTTTATCTGCAAGCTTGCTACAAAATACAAAGACAAGCATTCAATAAAAAAGCTTGAAAAAATTCAGCACAAGGTTATCTGCAAATACAAAAAGAAAAAAACAGAATATCTTTATGATGGCACCGGTGAGCATTTAAGACACGGGGCATTCCCTGCTTTGTGGCTTAGCGAAACCGACTATGCCGAATTTAACGGAAAGAAATTTCCTGTTCCAAAATATTACAAGGACTACCTCACCTATTCATACGGAAACTATGAAAAGCTCATTCCTGCAAGCAAAAGAAAAGCAGGTCATGACATAGTTGAGGTTGACTTTGGGAAATACGATACTAAGCATAATTAAGGAAGGGTTTATATAAATGCTTGATATTATACTGTTCCATAGTAATATGGAAAAATCACTTAAAACTATCGAATCAATAAAGAAAGACAAGCTTTTTGATGAGGGGAAAATCGAAATTCTTGTGATGGATTTTATTGGTGACGCAAACAACATCAGAAGTGAACATCTTACTGTCTGTGACGCAGGAGAAATGACCTTCGGGGAAGCTTACAATTATGCTGTTTCACACACAAACGGAAAGTACATCACTTTTGTAAACAGAGACGGAGTTTATAAAGGAAGCGCTATCAAAAATGCTGTAAAGGCACTTAAAAACTATCAGATTGCTTCACTTGTTCCTGTTACTTACATTGAAAACAAAAGTACACAGTATATTGGTTTTGATTATAATTTTGCAAACAAAAAATATGCTGAAATTGACCTTGGCTCATTCCCTGAAAGATTTCACACCTGCTTTGGCGCTTACTTTTTCAGAAAAGAACTTTTTAAGGATATAGTATTTGACACAGAAATGTCACACGATAGCGAGTGGAAGGTTTTTGTTGAAATAGCTGACAGCGTCAAGAAATACGCTCTTTCAAAGGGTGAATTTGTTTACAGCTATGCTGACGAAAATGATTATTTCAATTTTCTGCCACAGTTTGACAAGGAATGGTATCTTGAATCAATGGAACATTTCCTTATTGACGCAGTCAAGGAAAATGCGTCACGTTTCAGACAGAGATTTATTCTTTATATGATTGCCTGCAGATATGCCTGCAATATGAATGAACGTGACAAGAGTGTGCTTTCACCTGACGAAGCAAACGAGTTTATCAAGAAAACAGGTATTGCTATAAAGCATATTGAAGATGTAATCATAAGCGACAATCTCATTAACGGAAAAGCAAGACTTCCACAGTTTTTTGCTCTTAATTTCTTAAGAATGAAGTATGATGACGAAAAGCTTATGCCACAGATTACTTCTTCCTCAAAGAATTTATACGCAAACTTCAACGACTGCACAATATGGACTCTTGCATCTAACAAAATCGAAATCAAGGTAACATATTTTGACGGTAAAAATCTTACAATGGACGGATTTTTCCCTGGAAGCTATGTTTTTGGTGACGGCGAAATTGAAGTTGTGGCTGTTATTGACAATCAGAGAGTTTACCCTATGAGAAGAAACAGAATTTATTCACTCAATAAATTCTTTAATATCTCTGCTAAGAATAATTACACATTCCATCTGTCAATACCTGCTGAGGATATTTATCCTGATATGACACTTTCTTTCAGACTCATTTATAAAAACAGATACTACCCTATCGGTGTTACTTTTATCAGAGCAATGACCAAGCTCAGCAACGTCAAGGATTCATACTGGGTATTTGACAAGTTTATTCTTTCCTATGATTCGTCTGCTCAGAAATTTGTTTTTGAAGAGCTTACAAAGAAAAATCACCGCAGACACGAAAAAGCATTCATAAAGTCAATTTCACGTTCAACACACGGAATGTGGAAAATCAAAATGGTGGGAAACAGACTTCTTTACTGGGTTACAAAGCCTTTTTACAAAAAGAAAATCTGGATTACTATGGACAAGCTGTTCAAGGCGGGTGACAACGGCGAATATTTCTATGACTACGTTAAAAAGATGAAGCCTGACGGTGTTAAAATCTATTACGTTGTTCAGAAGAATTCACCTGACTACAAGCGTCTTAAAAAGAAATACAACACCATTTTAGTATTCAACTCAATCAAGCACAAGATGATTGCACTTCATACTGACCTTATGCTTGCAACTCACGTTGATACACTTAACTGTAACGGCTATTACGCTGCTACTCAGAAGTATTTCAAGGACCTCTACAACGCAAGAGTTGTTTGTCTTGCACACGGTCTTACTATTCAGCAGATTGCTCAGTATCAGAACAGAGTATTTGACAACACTGTACTTTATTTCTTTGCGTCAAAGTATGAGGTTTCAAACGTAAGCCACGAGGTTTATGACTACTATGACAAGGACGCATTGAAGCTGACAGGTCACGCACGTTATGACGGACTAAAAAACAACGATAAGAAAATTATTCTTATTACTCCGACATGGCGTCGTGGTGTTACAACGGGAAGTGCTAAAAAGGGTTCAACCTATTCACACAGCTCAAGCTTTGTTCACAGCGAATACTACAAGATTTACAACGGTCTTATAAACGACGATAGGCTTATTGAAACTGCAAAGAAGCACGGTTACAGGATAGTTTATCTTCTCCATCCTGCTATGTCAAATCAGATTTCTGACTTTGAAAAGAATGAGGGAGTTGACATTGTAGCTGCAACAAGTGACATAAGCTATGAAAAAATTCTTACAGAATCAAGCCTTATGGTTACTGACTATTCAGGCGTACAATTTGACTTTGCTTATATGAAAAAGCCGGTTGTTTATTATCACCCTGACACCCTCCCTCCACAGTATGAGGCTGGTGGTCTTGTATATGAAACTATGGGATTTGGTCCTATTTGTAAAAATCACGGACAGATTGTTGACAGCCTTTGCGATTACATCGAAAGAAGCTGTGAAATGGAAGACTTGTATAAAGGTCGTGTTGATGACTTCTTTAAGTATTCCGACCACAACAACTGCGAGAGAATTTATGAGGAAGTAATTAAATTCCAGAACAAATTCCCTAAGGTAAACAAGTTTGATTATAAATAGAAAGGATAGTTTTTTATGAATATTGCTATTATTTTTGCTGGTGGAAGCGGCGTAAGAATGGGTGCAGGTATTCCAAAACAGTTTCTCGAAATCAACGGAAAGCCTGTTATTGTCCACACACTTGACCTTTTTGAAAATCACAGAGAAATTGACAAGATTTACATTTCAGTTTTAAAGGATTACATTCCTTATATGCAGAAGCTTGTAAACAGATTTAATCTCACTAAGGTTTCAGGCATTGTTGCAGGTGGTGAAACAGGTCAGGATTCAATCTACAACGCACTTTCAAAGGCGAGAGAAGAAAATCCTGGCGATTCAATTGTTCTCATTCACGACGGCGTACGTCCTTGGATTACCTATGAAACTATTTCAAGAAACATCGCAGGTGTTAAGGAAAACGGAAACGCTATTACCTGCACAGCTTGTTTTGAAACAATTCTTATGAGCACAAACGGCAAAAAGGTTGAAACTGTTCCATACAGAAAGGATACTTTTGCTGCACAGGCTCCACAGAGTTTTTATCTTGACGACATTCTCGACGCTCACGAGCAGGTAAGAAAAACTGAAAACCGTTATGACAATCTTGTTGACTCCTGCACACTTATCAAGAGCATCGGCAGAGAAGCTTTTATGGTTGAGGGAAACAGAGGTAACATCAAGGTTACTACACCTGAGGACGTTTATATGTACAGAGCTTTGCTTCAGTACAAGGAAAATGAACAGGCATTCGGTATCGGTCTTACACCAAATAATCTTCTCAATAACTAATTGACGAAAGGAAAACGCTTATGAAATTTCTGGGGTATTTCTCCAAGAATTATGCTGACGAAAAAGGCAGAGAGTATTATTTCGATAACGCAAAATTCATTCTGATTGTGCTTGTTGTACTTGCACATTTCACTTCGCCAATCAAAACAGACCACCCTAAAGTAAAGGCTTTATGGACTGTTATTAACACACTTCATATGCCTTGTCTGATTATGATTTCAGGATATTTTGCTAAAGGCTACATCAAAAACGGTGTTATCAAGACACAGCGACTTTTCACTTATATTATCTATTATCTTGTAGCACAGCTTGTAGTTTCTTTATTTGAATACTTTGTTCTGGGCTACAAGGATATGGCTATATCAGTTGTAAGTGCAAGAAGCTCTTTATGGTATCTTGTATGTCTTTGCTGGTGGTTTGCACTTCTCCCTTACATTTACAGAGTAAAGCCTGCTATTATGCTTCCTTTTGCAATATTCGCAGGACTTATGTTTGGTTACGACACAGACGCAGGAAACCTTCTTGCTATTGAACGTGCCGTAAACCACTTCCCTTTCTTCCTTATGGGTTACTATTTCAAAAAAGAGTGGCTTTACAAATTCAGAAACGTATGGACACAGCTTGCGGCTGCAGTTATTCTTATAGTTTCAGGAATAGTTACATTCTTCTGTCTTGATATGATTCCATCAAGAACAATTACAGGTAATTACAGCTATCACAAGAGTAATTTTCAGAATTTAGACCCACAGCTCCCTATTTTTACAGAACCGGAATTGTGGTTTGTAAACAGACTTTTATTCTATCTTGCAGCAGTTGTACTTTGCGTATGCTTTATGCTTCTTGTTCCAAGAGGAAAAGCTATTTTTACAAAGTTCGGTTCGAGAACACTTCAGGTATACATTCTCCACAGATTTTTATACCTTGCAGAGCTTGAATACGGCTGGTGGGAGCCTTACAACAGCGCAAAGGGATTCTTTATCGTGTCTGCAATTTCAATTGCTGTTACCGTTATTCTTTCGCTTAAGATTTTTGAATACCCATTTAAGTGGCTTGGAAAACTGGGAATTTCAAAATTTGAAAACAAGAAATTACCGGAGGTAAGAATAGATGAAACTAAGTGATAATTACATTCTTCAGGCTGACCTTGACGCACTTATGAGTGACGACAGCATCAGCTGGGACAAATTAAAGGGGAAATCTGTTTTTGTTACAGGTGCAACAGGTCTTATCGGAGGGCAGGTTGTTCTTGCTCTTCTTAATGCCAATGCAGAAAAAAATCTCGGAATGAAGATTTATGCTATGGTAAGAAATGTTGAAAAGGCTGACAAGCTTTTTGGTTATGCTGACAAAAATGTTCTTTCTTATGTTGTTCAGGACGTAATGAGTGAGGTTAATCTTTCTGAAAAGGTTGACTACATTATTCACGGGGCAAGTATGACAAGCTCAAAGGATTTTGTGGACTTCCCTGTTGAAACTATAAAAACTGCTATCAGTGGAACAGAAAACATTCTTAAATTTGCAAAAGAAAAAGATATTTCAGGAATGGTTTATCTTTCTTCACTTGAAATCTACGGTGTTGTTGATTTCTCCATTGAAAAGGTTTATGAAAATATGTCTGGCGTTATCGACTGCATGAGTGTAAGAAGCAGTTATTCAGAGGGCAAGAGAATGGTTGAATGTCTTTGCGCTTCATACGCAAGCGAATACGGTATTCCTGTTAAGGTTGCAAGACTTTGTCAGACTTTTGGACCTGGTGTTTTATACAGCGACAACAGAGTTTTTGCACAGTTTGCAAGAAGCATAATCGAAGGCAAGGACATTGTATTAAAAACCGACGGAAGCACAGAAAGAAACTACTGTTACATCAGGGACGCTGTTTCTGCGATACTGACAATTCTCCTTGACGGAAACAGTGGCGAAGCTTACAACGTTGCTAACAAGGACACTCTCATTTCAATCAGAGGAATGGCAGAAATGCTTATTGAAAACTACCCTGAAAGTGGCACAAAGCTGGTATTTGACATTGCTGA
>JAFTNX010000214.1 GCA_017451665.1 Oscillospiraceae bacterium
CAATTGTGGTATTATAAATATTCGGAATGAACGGAACAACTGTATCAGCGTCATAAACAAGCTCACGGTATGGTTCGTCGGCAATAATATAAATCTTTCTTCCGTATTTTTCCTGAGCGTTTTCAAGAAGCTGTGAAAGCTTAATGATGGTTTCCTCAGAGAAAACTGCGCCTGATGGATTGTTTGGTGAATTGACAATTATAGCTTTGGTATTCTCATTGATTGCGTTTTCAAGTGCATCAAAATCAATCTGGAAGTCCTCTTCCCTGCACTTTACAGTTACGCACTTCATTCCTGCCTCTGTGATAAAAACAGTATATTCAGGGAAAAATGGTGCAAGCACGATAACCTCGTCACCGTCATTTGAAAGTGCGTTAAGTGTAATTGTAAGTGAAGCAGCTGCACCACAAGTCATATAAAAATCGTCAGCCTTACAGTCAAAGCCGTGAGTTTTATTTACATAATCAGCGCAAGCCTGTCTTACACCTGCGTCGCCCTGTGCTGATGTATAGCCGTGAAGTGCGACAGGGTTTGTTTCATTTACAAGCTTTGAAAGAGTTTCCTTTACACAATCAGGTGCAGGCACACTTGGATTTCCCAAGCTGAAATCATAAACCTTATCAGCACCTACTTCTGCAATTCTCTTTTTTCCGTATTCAAAAAGCTCTCTGATTTCGCTACGCTTACTACCGAGAGCATACATTTTCTGTGAAACTACGTTATTCAAAATAATCCCTCCAATTAAATTTACCTTTAAATTTTAGCATATTTGCATTAAATTGTCAACAAAACAAAATGCCCCACATAAGGTGAGTGGTCATAAAGAAGTATTATACGGACCTATTGAGGAAAACCCTTTTGAAAAAGGGTTATTCCTCAAACTCCTTTCCTAAAACTTTCAATTTAAAAACCCATATAGGATATTTTATCCTATATGGGTTTTTATACTAAAAGTCTTTGGAAGGGGGCTCGGGGGACAACCTTTCTTCAGAAAGGTTTCTCCCCGATAAATTCATATAATATACTTCTATATAACTACCTACCTTATGTGAGGCATTTTAATTATTGGTCAAATATAGGTTTCTGGGTTGTATAGTGGACAATTTCCTTAAACATAATCGGATTAAACGGTTTTGTTATAAAATCATCACAGCCCAGGTCTGTAAATCCGTTTGACATATCTAGGCTCTTTGCAGAGGTCATAACCACAATCGGGATATGGTATTTTTCTCTGATTTTTCTGATATTGTCAAACACATCCTCGTCAGGAAGCTTTACATCAAGAAGTATAAGGTCAAAGTGATTTTGTGAAATAGCATCAAGTGCGTCGTTTATATTTGACACTGACGAAAGCTTATACATCGGCTCATCACTCATAATTTCCTTGATTGTATCAATAGTTTCTGCTTCGTCATCAACAACAATAACACTTCTCTGCAAAGAGTCAAGCTGTTTCATAGAATAGCTATTGTCTTCGTCTATAAGTGAAATCATTATCTGTGCTATTTTCGGGTCAAACTGTTTTCCTAAGCCGTCAACAAATTCCTGTCTTACAACATCCTGCGGAAGTGCCTTTCGGTAGCTTCTGTCGCTTGTCATAGCGTCGTATGCGTCAGCAACAGCAAGTATTCTCGCTTCGAGAGGGATTTTTTCGCCCTGAAGTCCGTTAGGATAACCGTTTCCGTCATATCTTTCGTGGTGGTGCTTAGCAGCAAGAGAAATTCTCTTACTTCCTGAAATACCCTTTAAAATATGATAGCCTGTTACTGAATGGATTTTGATGATATTATATTCATCATCAGTAAGCTTGCCTGCTTTATTGATAATGTCAACAGGAATACGGATTTTTCCTACGTCGTGGAGAAGTCCTGCACGGTAGATTTCGTCCTGTTCTTCCTTACTCATACCCATTTCTGATGCAAGCATTTTTGAATATTCTGCAACTCGTTTTGAGTGACCACTTGTATATCTGTCCTTGGCATCCACTGCTTCACTAAGGGCAGTAACAGTCTGGATAAAGTGCTTTTCAATTGTTTTTTGCTGTAAAACAAGTTCTTTTGTCTGTTCGTCAACCTTATTTTCAAGAATAACCTGAAGTTTTTCAAGTTCATTTTTTCTTGTTACAAATATAATCATACTTGCTATACTTATAATTGTAAACAATGAAATTTCAGACAAAACTATAACAAGATACGACTTGAAAACTGGTTTTTCCCAAAGCTCAACATCCTTTGAAAGCTGATAGTTTCGGCTGTCAATAAGGTTTTCACCTGTACTGTCGTAAATTTCAAGGCATACTGTATAGCTACTGTTTTTAGGTTTAAAGAGTTTAATCGGTTCAACCTCGCTCCAGCTATAAAGCTTTGGATTTTCGTCAAGCTCTTTTACATAGAATTTCACCTTTAAATCTTCAAAAGCATAGTTTCTTACTGATGCATAAAGTGAAATATTTTTGGTTTTTGCAGGGATAACTATTTTATCCTCTGTAACATCAACAATTTTATCATCATACTGAGCTGATGTAACAGAAAATTTTACTGACTCTGTCTGTTGTTTTTCTGCACCGTTAAAGAGGGTTACGCCGTTATTACTACACAGATAGAGGCTTCCGTCGGGAGCTACATAATTCCACGAATTGGCAGTAAGACCTGAAAACAGACCTTCGCTTGCACCATAGTGGACAATTCCCTTCATATCATTATCACAAAGCTGTGATGCATTCAGTTTATAAAGACCTGAACTACAAGTCACATAGGCTGTGTCATCAATTATAATAATGTCATAGTTATTGAAATACGGGAATTTATCAAGCTTTTTGATTTGTCCCTCTGAATTTATCACGCAAAGTGCATTACTTGTAACAACAAGCATTTTATCCTCATAAGGCACAAGTCGGAGAATAATATTTGATGAAAGACCGTCGTTGACAGTATAGGTTTTTACAAGTTTTCCGTTTGAAATCTCATAAATACCGCTTCCGTCACTACCTGCCCATATTGTACCATTATTTGACTGTGAAACGGTCAAAATCTGGGTATTCATAAGGCCGTCAGCTTTAGTAAGGGTTGTGGTCAGTTCGTCATTGATTAAAATATTTATACCGTCAGCTGTGCCTGCAACAATTGTGCCGTCAGAAAGCTGGTTTATACATCTGAAACGGTCGCTTGTAGCACCGTCGGATTCCATACAATAAACACGGATATTTCCCTCTGTATCACAACGATAGAGTCCGTTATAGCTACAAATCCACAAATTATAGTCCTTATCTACAAAGGAAGAACGCACTCTTGTGCCGGACAGCATTTGAGAAAGTTCAGAATACTCGTCGCTTACAGTTTCATTCTTAATAACCACAAGACCTGTATCTGTTCCACAGAAATAATTCCCGTCATAGAGAGTAACTGCATTCACAACCTGTTTTTCCACGTTTATTTTATCAAACATATTTACAAACGCAGTTTCTGACAGTTTCATAACGCCATAATGGGAAGATGCAAGCCAGATATTTCCTTGATAATCTTCGTGGAAATAAACGATTGCACCTTCAAAGCCGTCAAAATGCATTTTATTATATGTATTATTATTAAAATGCCCGAAATCAGATTCGGTAGCAATCCATACACGATTTTTGCTGTCTTCAAAAATAGCAGAAATCTGCATTGCGTCAATTTCATATTCCTCTATTACGGAAATCTCATCAGCTGACAAGTCCATAAGGAAAAGTTCCCCAGAATCAGTACCTACCATAAGTCCGTCGGAGGTAAGTGCCATACAATAATAAAAATAGTTTTTATATTCGTCATTTACAGTAAGTGTTTTTTCGGTATTCAAAGCATAAATGCCACCGTTATTATCCATAGCGATAAGCATATCTTTATAGACAATCATTGCTTTTACAAACATTATATCTGAATCAAGCACAATAATTTCATCCTGTGGGGTAAACACACACATTTTACCACTTGTGCCGACATAAACATTACCCTTACTATCCTGTGCAAAGCATCTTATTGAGTCGGTTGGCAAACCATCTTTTTCTGTAAAATAGGTATATTTTCCGTTTTCATATCTTGCAATACCTGCGTCATTTGTGCCTATCCAAAGTCTTCCCTTATCGTCGGTCATCATTCCAACAACGTTAACAAGACCACCTTCAAGGACAAATTCAAACTGGTTACCATCATAGCGTGACAAACCTGCATAACTTCCCACCCAGATATATCCATCATCTGTTTCGCAGATAACATTCGCCTCAGAAGAAACCGTTCCATTTGAATTATCGTAAATTTCTTCCACAAAATTATCGGTATCTATACTTCTCGCCATAGCGTTAGCAGTAAGGCTTTCGGGAAGCATACCCAAAGCTAAAATTCCCACAAGAGCAAGTGCAGCTGTTTTTTTGACAGCTTCTTTAGAATGTGTAATTTTATTCAGCAAATAGATAATCAAAAATGCCGACAAAACACAAAGTTGCTTATCAATAATTTCCACAACAGCATCTCCGGCTATTGCAGAAAGCACAAGAGAAATATCCTTCCAGAGCATCATATCAATAAGTGCATCTCCCCAGATATTCCCGGTATATCCGTCATTAAAAATCAGATTCAGAGGAGTTGAAACAACGGTACAGATTACCCCCAGCCAGAAGCTTGACACGACACCTTTAAAAGGGTTATGGAGGTAGCCTTTTTTGATTATAATATTTATAAAAACTGCACCTGCTATGCCCGTCAGGACATACACAAGAGGTGAGACATTCATTATCCAGAAGATGATATTATTTGAAACTGCAGCTATTATACCACCCCAGAGGCCTGCATAATAAGAGGCTAAAAGAGTTCCTGTCATGTCAAACCACACAGGCAGTGAAAATTTTTGTGCAAAAAGACGCAGTCCAACATTGATTACAACAGCAATTATTACTATCAAAATCTTTTTAATATACTTAGACACAGTTTCACCTCCCAATAAATCTAAATATTTAGTAAATTATATCATCATTTTATCTTTATTGCAATAATTTTCAAAACTACTGTCGTTTTACACTAAAGAGTAAGTTTAAATTGTATATTATTACAAATAAAAAAGTCCAACCCACGAAAGTGGATGTGATTTTTTACATAGCTATATTCAGCCCCGAGCAACACAAAAAAATAATCCCTCACAGATTTCTCTGCGAGGGATATGGATGCAAACGTCACGTTTGCTAGCTCCCCTTGCCCCTCTTGAACCAACGACAACGCCGGTCAGAAACATAGTCGCCCTGCTTGTGGTCACCATCGCATTTCTCCTTGTTTCTTTCCACCTTCAGCTCCTTTTATCAGCCACAGGCAGCAGTCACTTCAGGTGCAGTTAACAGCCTTCGTCTGTCCGGGTTGTGATTAAAAACAAAAAGAAAAAGTCCCGAAGCATAAGCTTCAGGACTTTTTGGCTCCCC
>JAFTNX010000215.1 GCA_017451665.1 Oscillospiraceae bacterium
ACCCTGACATAAACTACTCGGCTGTTGTATTCAGCTCACCTGAAATCAAACAGGGCGAAAGCTATACAGTTTCAGCTAACGGTGGTGAAACTACTGTTGAAATGACTTCAACCATTTACGGAGCAGGCAAGGGCTTTGGTGGAATGGGTGGCCACGGTGGCGGAAAAGGCGACAGACCAAACGATAATATTGCTGAAATGGAACCGAGCGAAAATATGCCTGAATTTACTCCTCCTAATCCTCCGGAGAATATGCCTGGTTTTGGTGCTTCTCCCGATGATATTCCAGACGGAATTAGCATTTCAGAGGATACACCACAATTTTAAGTTTCAAATCCCTGTTTTTATAACGGGGATTTTTTTATTTGCTATTGCAATTTGAGTTTTAATATAGTATAATAAAAATATCTTGAATACGATTACAAAATTCTTTTAAAAGGAGAAATAGTTATGGCTTATATTATCGGTGTAGACTGTGGCACAAGTGGAACAAAAACCGTTTTGTTTGACGAGCTTGGCACAGTAATCTCATCAATGACAATTGAATATCCTATGTATCAGCCAAAAAACGGCTATGCTGAACAGGAGCCTTGCGACTGGGCAAACGCTATGATTTCGACAATCAAGGGCGTTATGGCTAAAAGTGGAGTTTCCAAGTTTGACGTAAAGGGTATTGGTATTTCAGGACAGATGCACGGTCTTGTTATGCTTGATAAGGACGACAATGTTCTTCGCCGTTCAATTATCTGGTGCGACCAGAGAACAGCTAAGGAAGTAGCTGAAATGAACGAAAAGCTTGGCGAAAAGAAGCTTATCGAAATTACTGCTAACCCTGCCCTCACAGGCTGGACTGCTTCAAAAATTCTCTGGGTTAAGAATAACGAGCCTGACATTTATGAAAAGTGCAGACACATTCTTCTTCCAAAGGACTATTTAAGACTTATCCTCACCGGGGAATACGCAACAGAAGTTTCTGACGCTTCAGGAATGCAGCTCCTTGATGTTAAGAACAGATGCTGGAGCAAGGAAGTTTGCGACACTCTGGGAATTGATATGTCAATGCTTGGCAAGGTTTATGAATCCTGCGAAGTTACAGGCAAGCTTACAAAGAAAATGGCTGACGAACTTGGTCTTTGCGAAGGCACTATCGTTGTCGGTGGTGCAGGAGACAACGCAGCAGCTGCTGTTGGAACAGGCGTTGTAGAAGACGGAAAGGCATTCACAACAATCGGAACTTCAGGCGTTGTTTTTGCTCACACTTCAAATATTTCAATCGACCCTAAGGGCAGAGTTCACACCTGCTGTGCAGCAGTACCAAACAGCTGGCACGTTATGGGTGTTACTCAGGGCGCAGGACTTTCACTTAAGTGGTTCAGAGATAATTTCTGTAACGCTGAAAAGGAAACTGCAAAGCTTATGGGCGTTGACGAATACTACCTTATGGATAAGCAGGCAGAAACCGTTCCTGTGGGTGCTGAAAGACTTCTCTATCTCCCTTATCTTATGGGCGAAAGAACACCTCACCTTGACCCTGACGCAAGAGGCGTATTCTTCGGACTTTCTGCTATGCACACAAAAAAGCATATGCTCCGTGCTGTTATGGAAGGGGTTTCTTATTCACTCCGTGACTGCGTTGAAGTTTTCAGACAGATGAATATTAACGTTTCTGATATGATGGCTTGCGGTGGCGGTGGAAGCTCACCACTGTGGCGCTCAATGCTTGCTGATTTGTATAACTGTCCTGTTAAGACTGTTGCTTCAAAGGAAGGCCCTGCTTTGGGTGTTGCACTTTTAGCATCAGTAGGCGCTGGAATTTATCAGAGTGTGCCTGAGGCTTGTAAGGCTGTTGTCAAGGCTGACAAAATTCAGGAGCCTGTGGCTGAAAGAGTATCTGAATTTGAAAAGTACTATCAGCTTTACACAAAAATCTACCCTGCAATTAAGGAACAGTATAAGAAATTGGCTGTACTTTAATATTTGTTTATCGCTTACCCTCACTCCAGACGGCGTGGGGGTAATATGTTTGTATTCACGCTGAATGCACATAAGAATAAGGGTACCGAGCCACAAGCCCGATACCCTTTTGTAAACTATTCGCCATCTCTGAGAAGAACATTTTCAAAATGCTCCCACATTAAATCGTAAAAATCAGAAGTAACCGTCTCCTCGGTATAGTGATATCCTACATTACCCTCATTTGTAACATCCGAATAAACAATAACTCTTTCCAAATCGGGAGCTGATATTGAGAAAGTTTTATATTCCTCACCGTCATTAAAAACTTTAATGCTGAAAGTGCCACCCTTTGCAATATCAGGCTCGTCGGCTCTTTCTTCGTCCTCGGCAGGAGTTTTTTCCACCTCGGTTATAAACTCATTTATTTTGTTTATGATTTCTTCATCTGTGATTTCGTATTCACTTGAATGTCTTAAAAAACAGTAGGTGAGTTCACCTGACACAAATGATTCTTCAGAAAAAGTAGTTGTAGCTTCAGTTGTGGTTGTCAGCGAATCAGTTACCTCAACAGCCTTTTTGTCGGTTGTCTTTTCAGCGTCTACATCACCGCACCCTGCCATGCCAAGACAAAGCACAGCCACTAAAACCAATGATAATTTCTTTTTCATATAAATTACCTCCCATATATATCAATGATTAAAACTAATTGCTACATCCATATAGTCTGTACTATATGTAATGAAAACCTGTGCATTACCATAACCGTCATTCACTATATACTCTCTGTTATAATATTGCCCATCCATATAATAATCTCTTATTCCATAAGCTATAATCCAATGTTCTTGACTCCATTGACTACTTGAAGCAAGACTCTCGTACAATCCTATAATCACCGGTCTTTTTCTTGAAGAAATTGTATAGAAAACAAAATTATTAAAATTTGAAGGTGGCTCAACGCTAAATGCAGAATCATTTATTGAATAATCTGTAAAATACGACTCCATACCCTCACACAATGTTTCATATGTAGTTGTATGCTCAGGAAAATAAACAGTTATTAACATTTGGAAAAGTGCTTGAGGTGTAGAAGCAAAAAAATCCGAAAGATATTTATCCGCTACATATTCATCATACCATAATAGCAATGTTGCAAACGCTAACGGACCACAGCATTGTAATTCTTCATTATTATAAGTAAGATTCTGTAAGGTTCCATCAATATAATATGTTTCCATATTAAAGCCCGTTGTTGACATTGTTGATACTTCTCCGTTATTAACAACAGGTCTTTCGTATTGTGCTTCAACAGTTATATTATTATAAAGAGCATCAAATTCTTCAACTGATACTACTTTCTGCGAGTTAAGTTCAACTATATCGTTACCGTCCTCAGCAAAATACATCAGTATTATAATACGGCGAATTGGTTTCAGGCGAATGTTCCATTACTTTTCCATAAGAATCAAAAATGATGTAGGCATTATCAAATTCATAGCAATAACCGACAACATTCTGTTGAGAATCATACAAAGAACGTACGCTTTCGATTTCGCCGTATCCACGAATGTCAATTTCATACTGGATATTCTGAGGTATAACAACCGTATCAGATACAATTCCACCAACAGTAACAGGAGAAGCCCATGTGCTGAAAGTGATTACCGCACTTGCCAATAATGCTACCAATTTAAACATAACTACCACACCTTTCTGAATTCTATATAGAAATCCTCTGTTTCTACGATTACATTATAACATATTTAACAAACAAAAAACAATATAAAAAGCGTACAATTACTGTACGCTTTCATTGTGCATTGTCCATTGTCAATTACTGCAAGTCGCCCTTGTTGAATTCCGAGAGAACAAGTCCTTCGTTCTTTTCAAGCGCCCAACGGATGTTCCATTCGCTTGTAAAAAGAAGCAGATAATTTCCTCTGAAATCCTGAACAAGCTTTGTGTCTGAACTGATTTTTAACTTCTTAGGGTCTAAATCCTTGTTGTCAATCCATCTGATGTATGAATAAGGAAGTCCT
>JAFTNX010000216.1 GCA_017451665.1 Oscillospiraceae bacterium
AGACGAAAATCTGCTGAATTTCTTGTTTCGTCAATAATATCGAGAATATAGTTCATAATTTCGTCGCTGATGAATGTTTTTTCTGCCTGAGTTTTCATATTTTCAATTTCAGAAATATTCATTACAGGCTGTAAATCAACGTTATTTGAAGTAGTTTTTCTGTTTAAAATTTCGATTTCCTGTTCTCTTGAAGGATAGCCGATTGAAATTTTCATCAAAAATCTGTCCATCTGTGCCTCAGGAAGGTGGTATGTGCCGTAGGTTTCAACAGGATTCTGAGTTGCAAGAGTCATAAAAGGCTTTGGAAGTTGATATGTCTTACCATCAAGGCTTATCTGGTATTCTTCCATAATTTCAAGAAGTGATGACTGTGCCTTAGGTGAAGCACGGTTGATTTCGTCAGCCAGAAGGAAGTTACAGATAGCAATTCCCTCTTTATACTCAAGCTCTCGTGTCTGTGGATTTATCATTGAAAAGCCCACAATATCCGACGGCATAACGTCAGGAGTAAGCTGAATTCTGTTGAATTTTCCATCGAGGGATTTTGCAATTGCAAAAACAAGCTGTGTTTTTCCTACTCCCGGAACGTCTTCAACGAGAACGTGGCCACCACTTATAAGTGCTGTGAGAATTTTTAAAATTACATCGGTTTTTCCGACGATTACTTTTTCAACATTATCTACTATCTTTCTGATTTCGTTATTCATGGTATTTTCACCTTTCGCAAGCAATTATTGTTATAATAATATTAACAAATTTCAGTCAATTTGTCAATGCACTTAAAGCCATTGACAACAAAGTTCAAATTGTGATAAACTGAACTTGAGAGGAAGTGTTAAAATGAGCTTTTCAATTTATCCTGTTATTACAAATGAAATGAATCTGCCTTTTTATCTTACTGGTATCGGAGTGACAGACCCTGAATATGACATTATCCGTGAAAACGGACTTATGTCGCATCAGTTTCTATTTACACTTGAGGGGTGTGGTATTTTAGAAATTGGTGGAAAGACTTTTAAACTTAAGAAAAACAGCTGTTTTTACGTTTCAACTGGGATACCACATTGCTACAAGCCTGAAAACGGAAATTGGAAAACTGCGTGGATAGTATTTCGTGGGAACAATTTATATGAGAATATGAACAGCTTGGGCTTTGGCGAATATATGGTCAAGGATTCAGTAAACAGCAAAAAGATGATTGACATTTTTGACAAGATTTATTCAGAAGCAAACAATAACTATTACGATAAATCGAGGGTTTCCCTGTTATTATATCAGCTTATTCTAACAGCTGAGGAACACCTTGTTGATGGTGAGGTTTCTGTAACAAGCAACAGCGACATTGTTACAAAAGCAATAAAATATATAAATAAATTCTACTACAAGGACATCACTCTTGAAGAATTGGCTGAAAATTCCTCGGTTTCTTTACAGCATTTATGCAGGTGCTTTAAGTCAGCTATGAATATGCGACCGATTGAGTATCTCACAAAAAAGAGGATTTCAGAGGCAAAAAGTCTGCTTATGAATTCAAGCAAGAGTGTTTCAAAGATTGCAGAAGAAATCGGGTATGCAAGTCAGACATACTTTGGAATTGTGTTTAAAAAATACGAAGGAATTACTCCAAGCGATTACAGAAAAAGCAGAGGCACAGCTTTGCTATAATGTTCATATAATTAGAATTTGCTAAATATTTAGTGTTGACTTATCCCTTAAAAAGTTTCATAATTAAATTGAAAGCTGACGTGAGGGATAGTTTTGAAATTTGCAAAAGGAGTTATGAGTTTATTCTTAGCAGTTCTATTGACAATGAGCAGTATGAATTTCGAGGTCGCAGATGCCGAAGGAGGAAACGAAGTGGACATTATTATTGACGGAAGCAAAGCCATTACACAGCAAAACAAGACCTACAAGGGCAACGCTATGGTAAGCGCTAACAATTCTTCCAGATTATTACTTGATTACAAGGCTGAAAATGAGGCTGCCTATTGGGAGATTTTAGAGCATTTATTTGGTGAAAGTGGCGTTGGAATTACTCATTTAAAAATTGAAATGGGTTCTGATGTAAATTCTTCATCAGGAACAGAGCCTTCGGTTATGAGATATGAAGACGAAGTGTGTGATGTAACAAGAGGTGCAGGTTTTCAGCTTGCTGCAGATGCAAAGAAAATAAACCCTGACCTTACTCTTGATATGCTTTATTGGAGTGAGCCTTTGTGGATTACAAATTCTGCTGACGTGCATGCTGCAAGATACAAGTGGTACAAGGCAATTCTTGACAAGGCATATGAAGTTTACGGACTTGAATTTGACTATGTAAGTGCAAACAGAAACGAGCGAAGATATGATTCAGAATGGATAAAATATCTTTCAAAAGCGTTAAAGAGCGAAACTGATTGTCCTTATGATTACAGCAAAATAAAGATAGTTGCTGCTGATGAAGTGGGCACTTGGATGATTGCTCACAAAATGAGCACCGATGAAGAGCTGAGAAACTCCGTTGATGTTATCGGAAGTCACTACACAAGCAGTTCAACTAACAATGCCAAGGAAATGGTTGAAACCTACGGAAAAGAGTTGTGGTTTTCAGAAGGCTGTTCACCTATGAGTTATTCACAGGGCACATACAGATTTGACGGAAATGGTTCAGGACTTAATGACATAAACGGAATGCTTGACATAGCAAACAGATTTGTTTCGATGTTTCCACAAGGAATGATGACACTTTATGAGTATCAGCCTGCTGTTGCATCTTATTACGACGGAGTTACATATGCACAAAAACAGCTCATTTTAGCAAATGAGCCCTGGAGTGGGTATTACCTTCTTGACAGTGGTTATTATATGTCACTGCATTTTTCACGGTTTATAAAAAAGGGTTGGGCATTTGTAGATGGTGCGTGCTATGCTGATGGTGTTGCAGGTGGTGACGGACACGCAATTGTAAATGCTAAATACAGCTACATAACTACAACCGACACAGAAACTGACGATTATACATTTACAGTAACTAACACAACAGCCGAGCCTATTACATATAATTTTACAGTAAAAAATCTTGGCAAAGCCGGAAATGACGTTTATGTCTGGGAAACAAGAGGCCCTGACGGAAAAGTCTGGAACGAGAATTATTTCAAGAAGATTGACACAATAAAGCCTGTTAAAAATAGTGACGGATACACTTATTCAGTTACAATAAAGCCTTATTCTCTTGTTTCAATTTCAACTGTCGATGTAAAAGAAAAGGACTTTGAAGAAAAGGAAAGCAAGGTACTTTCTTTACCTTATGAAGATGATTTTGAATATAAGGGATACGGAGAGGGATTTCTCTCTTCAAGAGGAAATACACCGAGATTTACAACCTACCAGGGTGGTGCTTTTGAAGTAGCTGAAATTGGTGGAAACAACGTACTTATGCAGATGGTTACACCTGAAATAAAGGCAGAAGAATGGGGATATACCCCAAATCCTGTTACCTGTTTCGGTGATGACAGGTGGTACAATTACAGCATCAGCGCTGACGTTTCTTTTGCAGAAGTTGACAGCACAAGTGACAGCTATGTTGGTATTGGTCTGAGATTTACACTTGGTTGTAATGGTGCAAGCGGATATTGGATTAAGCTTTGTAAAAACGGATACTGGGCTTTGATGAAAAACAGCGAAATTCTCATCGATGGGAATACTGACGGATTAAAAACCGACACTTCAAACAACTTGAAAATTGAGGCTATAAATGACGTTATAAAAGCATATCTTAACGGTGAATTACTATGTGAATTCAACTCAAAAGACAGCAAAAAAGCAATTTCAAGTGGTGGTAGAGCAAGTCTTTACAGTTCATTTGACAAGAATTATTTCGACAACATCAAGGTTGAGGCAGTTGACTCCTGTGAAAACTACATCACAAGATATGACAACACCGACTGGGCGTTTGACTATTCGGGTAGCTGGGAACACAACACAATGAGTAGCTTTACAAACTACAAGCGCACTATTTCAACAGGAAAAGACGGGGCTTCCCTGACCTTTAAATTTAACGGAAACGGATTTGCGCTTACTGGTGTCAATGATGAAAGTGGAAAAATCAGTGTTAAGGTTGACGGCGAAGTTATTGATGATGGATATGAATTTGAAAATGTAGGTTCACGAGAGGTTGTTTATGCTTTGTCGGGACTTGAAAAAGGCGAACACACTGTTGATGTGAGCGTGATTTCAGGAAGTCTTTCAATTGACGGGTGCGAAGTAACAGGTGGAGAAATTAGCTTAGTTGAGCTTAGTGACAAGAATGAAAAGGTAGATAATTCAAAGAAAAATACAAAAGAAAGCAAGAAAAAAATTCTGCCTGTTGCGATAGGTGGGGCTGTTTTAGCAACAGCTATTGGTATTGTTTGTGGAGTTTTGATTTCAAAGAAGAAAAAGAGCAAGAAATAACAAAAACAGCGTAAGGAGACTTACGCTGTTTTAATTTCAGAGAATATTTTTGAGATACTGACCTGTATAGGAATTTTTATTCTTTGCAACTTCCTCCGGAGTACCTGTCGCAACAATCATTCCGCCCTTATTTCCACCCTCAGGGCCTAAGTCGATAATATGGTCGGCAATCTTGATAATATCAAGGTTATGCTCGATAACAAGGACTGTATTTCCACTATCAACAAGCTTCTGAAGAACTTCTGTAAGCTTATGAACGTCGCCTGTGTGAAGTCCTGTTGTTGGTTCGTCAAGGATATAGATTGTTTTTCCTGTTGAGCGTTTTGAAAGCTCGGTTGCAAGCTTGACTCTCTGGGCTTCACCACCCGAAAGGGTTGTAGCAGGCTGTCCGATTTTAACATAGCCAAGACCTACATCATAAAGTGTCTGAAGTTTACGCTGAATTTTAGGAATATTCTTAAAAAATTCAACGCCTTCTTCAACGGTCATTTCAAGAACGTCATAGATACTCTTGCCTTTGTATTTAACTTCAAGGGTTTCACGGTTATAGCGTCTTCCCTTACAAACATCACAAGGAACATAAATATCAGGTAAGAAGTGCATTTCGATTTTAATAATTCCGTCACCTTCGCAGGCTTCACAACGTCCGCCACGAACATTAAATGAAAATCTTCCTGCCGAATAGCCCTTGATTTTTGCGTCGTTTGTAGATGCAAAAAGTTCTCTGATATCGTTAAACACTCCTGTATATGTCGCAGGGTTTGAGCGTGGTGTTCTGCCGATTGGGGACTGGTCGATATCAATAACCTTGTCAAGGTGTTCGATACCTGTTATTTTGTCAAACTTTCCTGCTCTTACCTTTGAGCGATTAAGTTTTCCCGAAAGCTCTTTAAAAATGATTTCATTGACAAGTGAGCTTTTACCACTTCCGGAAACACCTGTAACGCAGGTGAAAGTTCCCAGTGGAATATCAACGGTAACATCTTTAAGGTTATTCTGTTTAGCACCGTGAATAGTGAGAATTTTACCATTTCCCTTACGTCTTGTTTCAGGAACAGGTATTTTTCTTCTGCCACTAAGGTATGCGCCTGTAATGGAATTTTCGCAGTTTATAATATCCTCAACTGTTCCTGAACAGATAATTTCCCCGCCGTGAATACCTGCTCCAGGGCCTATATCAACGATAAAATCAGCTGAACGCATTGTATCCTCGTCGTGTTCAACAACGATAAGGGTATTACCCAAATCACGAAGTCTCTTAAGGGTTGCAATAAGCTTATCATTATCACGCTGATGAAGTCCGATTGACGGCTCATCAAGGATATAAAGCACACCCACAAGTGATGAGCCAATTTGTGTAGCAAGTCTGATACGCTGGCTTTCGCCACCTGAAAGAGTACCACTAAGGCGTGAAAGTGTCAGATAATCAAGGCCTACGCTCTTTAAAAAGCCGAGTCTTTCTTTGATTTCCTTGATAATTCTTTCGCCGATAAGTGCATCTCTTGGTGAAAGATTAAGGTTTTCAAGAAAATCGAGTGCTTCGTCAACTGAATAGTTTGTGAAATCAATGATATTTATTCCACCGACAGTTACAGAAAGGGATTCTTTTTTAAGTCTTGCGCCGTGACACTTAGGGCAAGGCTCATCGCTCATTACAGATTCAATATCAGCCTTTGACCAGTCACTTGAGCTTTCGGCATAGCGTCTTTCAAGGTTATTTATAACGCCTTCAAAAGCTGATTTATACTCGGATTTATAGTATTCCGATTTTCTGTGAAGTTCAAGCACCTGTCCCTCTGTACCATAAAGGAAAATATCAAGTTCGTCTTTTGAAAGATTCTTGACAGGCTCGTCAAGGGAAATATTATACTTTTCAGAAATAGCGTTGTAGTACGCTCTCGCAATTGAACCTTCGTCAAGGGAATTCCAGCCCGAAGCCTTGATTGCACCCTGATTGATAGAAAGCTCTTTATTAGGAATAACAAGGTCAGGGTCAACCTTTTTGAAAACACCAAGACCTGTACACTTATCGCAAGCGCCAAACGGATTATTGAATGAAAACATTCGTGGGGCAAGCTCTTCCATTGAAATATCGTGGTCAGGGCAGGAATAATTCTGTGAAAAATTCATTTCCTCGCCGTCGATAACGTCAACGGTTGTAAGACCACCAGTAAGCTGTGAAGTAATTTCAATACTATCAGTAAGACGAGATTTGATTTCAGGTTTTACAACAAGTCGGTCAACGATAATTTCGATAGTATGCTTCTGGTTTTTATTAAGCTTGATTTCTTCGCTAAGGTCGTAAATAATTCCGTCAACACGGACTCTTACATAGCCTGATTTTCTTGCACTCTGAAATTCCTTCTGATACTCACCTTTTCTACCTCTTACGATAGGTGCCATAATCCGAATTTTTGTGCCCTCAGGAAGCTCCATAATCCTGTCAACAATCTGGTCAACAGTCTGCTGTCTGATTTCTCTGCCACAGACAGGACAATGAGGCACGCCTATTCTTGCATAGAGAAGTCTTAAATAGTCATAAATTTCGGTAACTGTACCTACTGTTGAACGTGGGTTTTTAGATGTAGTTTTCTGGTCGATAGAAATTGCAGGAGAAAGACCTGAAATAGAGTCTACGTCAGGTTTTTCCATCTGACCGAGAAACATTCTTGCGTATGAGGAAAGAGATTCCATATATCTTCTCTGTCCGTCAGCAAAAATTGTATCAAAAGCAAGAGAAGATTTTCCCGAGCCTGAAAGTCCCGTCATAACGATAAGCTTATCTCTTGGGATAGTCAGGTCAATATTTTTAAGGTTATGCTCTCTTGCACCTTTAATTACTATTTCGTTTGATTGCATTAAAAAGTTCCTTTCGGTTATTTTCTTCCAAGATAAAGGTCGATTGTATCATAAATAGTGACAGTTCCACCATTTCGCTCAATAGCGTTGACAATCTCAGCTAAAAATTCGTTTTTTCTTTCCATTTTTATTACATCCGGATAGGTTTCAAGAAGTCGTGCGTATTCAATGGAATTCATTCTTCTTATATCGTCATAAAGCTTGAAATGAACATCTTCAAAACCATATTTATGCATATAGGAAAGTCGGGTTTCGTAGATATAATTCATATCGGGACGCTGTGGTCTTTCGCCAAAATACTTTTTATAAATGTCGCCGATTGCGTAATGAACGCTATCATTTGAACGATTAACATCAGGGGTATTCCAGAAAAGTGCAAGTGTCCCACCCTTATTAAGGAGATAATATGCCTTTGGGTATGCAATTTCCGGATTTATCCAATGAAATGCAGTAGCTGAAAAAATAATGTCATAGGTATCGTGTTCGGCTACAAAATTCTCAAAGGTAGTATTTACGCAGTCGAATTTTTTATAACCCAGAAAATTAACAATAGCCTTATTATACATATTATATCCAGGCTCTATTCCCGTAACAGTATAAGCAGCACGCAAAAAAGGTTCAGTAGCCTGACCTGTACCCATACCCACTTCAAGAGCCTTTTTACCATGGCAATACTTTTTGATGTCAACATACATATCTTTATGGTATTTAGGGCGCATTGCGTCATAATTATTACAATCAAGGTCAAACAAAAGATTATCTTCCATAGTAAATTCCTTTCAAAAGTTATTTTTCGCCCTTTAATTCTGCAATTTTATCTCTCAAATATGCAGCGTGTTCAAATTCAAGGAGCTTTGCAGCCTCCTTCATCTGTTTTGTAAGCTTATCTATGAGCATTTCTGTTTCACGTTTAGAAAGCTTGGATTTTTGTCTTGCTGTATATTCAACCTCTTCCTTAGTTGAAATCTCAATAACGTCACGGATATCCTTAATGATAGTTTTAGGGGTAATTCCGTGTTTTTCGTTAAATTCCATCTGAATATTTCTACGACGTTCGGTTTCAGAAATTGCTCTTTCCATTGAACGTGTAACCGAATCAGCGTACATAATAACCTTACCGTTTGCATTTCGTGCAGCACGTCCGATTGTCTGGACAAGTGAGCTTTCGCTACGCAAAAAGCCTTCCTTATCGGCATCAAGGATAGCAACAAGTGATACCTCAGGCAGGTCAAGACCTTCTCTTAAAAGGTTAATTCCCACAAGAACATCAAATTCGCCAAGTCTCAAATCACGGATAATTTCCATTCTCTCGATTGAGTCGATGTCGTGGTGCATATATCTTACAGCGATACCAAAATTTTTAAGGTAGTTTGTCAAATCCTCAGCCATTTTTTTAGTGAGGGTTGTAACAAGCACTCTTTCCTTCTTTTCAATTCTCTGGTTGATTTCTGAAAGCAGGTCTTCAATCTGACCTGTTGTAGGTTTAACCTCAACAATAGGGTCCAGAAGTCCCGTAGGTCTGATTACCTGTTCAACAATCTGAGCTGATTTTTCCTTTTCAAAATCCCCTGGTGTAGCTGAAACAAAAACAGCCTGATTTATATGCTTATAAAACTCATCAAACTGAAGTGGTCTGTTATCAAGTGCAGAAGGAAGTCTGAAACCATAGTCAACAAGGGTAGTTTTTCTTGCTCTGTCCCCTGCGTACATACCTCTTACCTGTGGCAGGCTAACGTGTGATTCATCAACAATAAGAAGAAAATCCTCAGGAAAATGGTCAAGAAGTGTAAAAGGCACAGCACCTTTTGGTCGTCTTGCAAGCACTCGTGAATAGTTTTCAATACCACTACAAAAGCCTATCTGTTCAAGCATTTCAATATCGTAATTTGTTCTCTGGGCAATTCTCTGAGCCTCAAGAAGCATGTCATTCTCTTTGAAATACTCAATTCTCTCGTCAAGCTCCTGCTGAATTTCTTCGATAGCGTCGTGAAGCTTTTCTTTTCCTACGATATAATGGCTCGCAGGAAAAATAGCAACGTGGTTAAGAAAGTCGATAATTTCACCAGTGATAACGTTAATTTCGGTAATTCTGTCGATTTCATCACCAAAAAATTCAATTCTATAAGCAGTATCGGTATGGTTTGGCGGGAAAACCTCAACTGTATCTCCTCTTACTCTGAAACGGTTTCTCTCAAAGGCAATATCGTTTCTCTCAAACTGGATACCTACAAGCTCTGCCAAAAGCTCATCACGGCTTTTTTCCATACCCTTACGGACAGAAACAACCATTGACTTATATTCCTCAGGGTCGCCGAGAGAATAGATACAGGAAACGCTGGCTACTACAATTACGTCACGTCTTTCAGCGATAGCAGTAGTTGCAGAATGGCGCAGTTTATCTATTTCATCATTTACAGAGCTGTCCTTTTCAATATACACGTCCTTACTTGGAATATAAGCTTCAG
>JAFTNX010000217.1 GCA_017451665.1 Oscillospiraceae bacterium
GCTCATAAACCGACATCAGAAGTATAATTCCGTAGCTTACAGTGGTAGAAATTGACGCACCTGCAATGTTTAGTCGTGGAATTTTTACAAGAAAAATATTAAGTATCATCTTCACAACACAAGCCGTCAGCATAATTTTCACGGAAACCTTCGGCTCGGAAATTGTCTGTAAAATTGCGTATAATGGTGTTGCCATACAAAGAAAAACCATTCCTGAGCAAAGTATTTTAAGACTTTCACGGCAGGCTATAATTTCAGCCACTCTTGATGGAAACAAAATCATCAGTATTTCGTCAGAAAAAACGTAAATGCCCATAGCTGATGGAAAAGAAATCAGGGAAGTTATAAGCAGAACAGAGTTGATTTTTTTGGATACTTCGCCGAATTCTTTCTTTGCCATATCTTCTGAAATCACTGGCAGAATACTTTTTCCGAATATTGATGTCAAAGAGGGAATAAGCCCGAAAACAGTTAACGCAAGCCCCGTGTAGGAGCCGTATATAAAATTTGGAAGACTCTCTTTTGCTACCGAAAAACCAAATTTTTCGCTGAAATATAATGGTGCATCTGAAATTGCCTTTCTGATGAAGTGATTTATCGTGATTGTGTCGATAAATCCACCTAAAGTCGTGATAGCTGACGCTATTGCAATGGGCATTGAAATTTTCAGAAGCGACTTCAATAAATAACTCATTCTGTCAGTTGATAAATCGCTTTTTATCATTTCTTTTGTAATTCCGTCGCCTTTGATTTTCATGTATATAACTAAAATTACGCAGGAAATAAGATTTGCAACCGTCACTCCCACAATGGCACAAGCCGACACAAAAGGAAGTCCCCTGATGAAAAATCTGTCGCAGTTTTCAGCACCCCAGAATGCAAATCCCAACCCAAAAACTATCTTAAAAACGCTTTCGAGTATTTCTGTGAAGGCTGTGGGAGTCATATTTCTTAACCCCTCGTAATACCCCCTGAGTACCGACATAATTGCCCCTATAAATACACAAGGTGAAATCGCAATTACAGACCATAGTGTTGACGGTTCCTTTACTATGTAAAAGCATACGGGAAGAGCTATTATTACTGTCAGTATCGTAAATCCGAGCCCGTAAAGCGAAAAGAAAATAAGCGAAACTCTTTTGATTTTACGAATGTTTTTATATCTTTCAAAAACTGCATTTTCAGAAACCAGCCTTGACATAGCCTGTGTAATTCCTGAAACTGAAATTGAAAACATAGGCATAAACACAGAATACGCCACAGAGTAATACCCGAAACCCTCTCCACCTAAAATGTTTGTAAGTGGTATTTTATAAATAAGCCCTAAAATTTTTGTGATAACAACCATAATTATCAGAATAAATGAGCTTAGTAAAAAGCCTTGTTTTTTCAAAAAATTCTGTCCTTTCCCTTGAAAAATCGTTTTTAATAAATTTCTATGTTAAAATGTACTGATAAATGCCCGTTTTTTTGATAATTTTTTCTTTAAAAATAGTAAAAAGGTCTTTAAATTAAAGAAATAATGTGGTATAATTATATAGTTATTGAATTTTAACATAGAAAGGAAAATTTGCTATGTCAGATAAAAAACTTATTTTCAGTGGTATCCAGCCAACAGGTACTTTTACTCTCGGAAACTATATCGGAGCTGTAAGAAACTGGGCACCCCTTCAGGAAGAATATAACTGTATCTATTCAATCGTTGATATGCACGCTATTACTGTAAAGCAGGACCCTGTAAAGTTAAGACAGCATTCGCTTGAAGCTTATGCGCTTATTATGGCTTGTGGTATCGACCCTGAAAAGTCAATTGCATTTATCCAGAGCCACGTTAAAACACACGCTGAACTTAACTGGATTTTGTCTTGTTCAACACAGTTTGGTGAGCTTTCAAGAATGACACAGTTCAAGGATAAGTCAGCTAAACACGCTGACGATGTTAACGCAGGACTTTTTACATATCCTGTACTTATGGCAGCTGACATTTTAGCATATAACGCTGACCTTGTTCCGGTTGGTGTTGACCAGAAACAGCACCTTGAGCTTGCAAGAAATATCGCACAGCGTTTTAATCAGAAGTACGGTGAATTTTTCACAGTGCCAGAACCATTTATTCCAAAGCTTGGTGCAAAGGTTATGTCGCTTCAGGACCCTACAAAGAAGATGTCAAAGTCAGACGAAAACCCTAACTCCTGTATTCTTATTCTTGATGACAAGGATACAATTATCAGAAAGTTCAAGAGAGCTGTTACAGACAGCGATATGGAAATCTGTTACAGAGAGGGTAAGGACGGAATAAACAACCTTATGACAATTTATTCTGCTGTAACTGAAAAGAGCTTTGAAGAAATCGAAAAGGAATTTGCAGGTAAGGGCTATGGCGACTTTAAGATTGCTGTTGGTGAAGCAGTTGCTGACCACCTCCAGCCTGTAAGAGATAACTTCTCAAGACTTATAAACGATAAGGCATACCTTAAGGAATGCTACACAAAGGGCGCTGAAAAGGCACTGAGAATTTCTCAGAAGACCGTTTCTAAGGTTTACAGAAAGGTCGGCTTTGTAGACGCAAGATAATTTACGAAAGGACTGAAGGAATGAAAACTGCTTTGATAAAAGATACTTTCAGAGAAATCAGACGTTCCTTCAGCCGTTTTCTTTCTATATTTATAATTGTTTTTCTTGGCTGTGGATTTTTTGCCGGTGTAAACGCTACAATGCCTGATATGGTTAAAACTGCCGAAATCTATTACGAAGAAAACAATCTTATGGATATCCGACTTGTTTCTACAATAGGAATTAAGGCTGAGGATATCGCTGCTGTAAAACGCCTTGACTGTGTTGAGGGGGTTATGGCAGGCTATTCAAAGGACGTGCTTTATAATTACGATAACCGTAATTATGTTCTGAAATTTATGTCTTATAACGATAACCTTAAGGGTACAGATGATGATTTGAATAATTTTGTCCTTTTTGAAGGCAGACTTCCTGAAAATCCCGGGGAATGTGTCGTTGACGAAAAGTTTTTTGATAAGGACGACAATATCGAGATAGGAAATAAGATTACTGTCACTTCACCTGATGATAATGATATAAATAATATCTTTAAAACCGATACTTTTACAGTAGTTGGATTTGTCACTTCACCTCTTTATGTAGGTTATGAAAGAGATAAAACAACAGTAGGCGATGGCTCGGTTTATGGGTATGTTTATATAAACGAAAATGATTTTGCACTTGACTACTATTCGGAGATGTTTGTTACTCTGA
>JAFTNX010000021.1 GCA_017451665.1 Oscillospiraceae bacterium
AAGAATTCCCCTACTGCAAGTGGAATCAGAGCAATTCCACCAAGTACCATAAGCCAGCCTGTAGCTCTGTGGGTTTTCGCCCAGACAGTTTCGTTTTTCATAGTCCAAGGAAGACGAATTCCAAAAAGACTGTTAGGGCGGGTTTTAGGAAGATAATTTCCCATAACGATAAACATAAATGCCACCATACAAACTGCAACTGTGCCTATATTTTTGAACTTCTCAAGAGCGTAAAGCACGGTAATTGTTTCGAGAATTATTGTAACAAAAGGGATTATGAGCCTTACAAAAGTAGTGATTTTTTCAGGCATTTTCTTTTCTTCGCCCGATTTGTTTGAAATCATACACATAATGAGGTGCAACACAACCATAAAAACAGGCATCAGAAACACCACAAGCCACTTTGGTGCAAAGTTGTCAGGCTGATTGTTTATATCCCAGTGAAACGGGAGTTTTTCAGGGAGCTTGCCATAAACAGCGACACCCGGAACTGCTCCAAGCAGGCACAAAGCCCCCGTCAGCAAATCTTTTTTAGTCAAAAGCTTATTTTTCATAAATCATTCCTCCGAATTATCCTCTTTCTTACCTGTAAACTGCGTAATCCACATCATAATCTCTTCAAAAACCGTGAGATTAAGATTATAGTAGATGAAATTCTTCTCTTTTTCTTCAAAAACCAGCTCGGCTTTTTTCAGAATATTCAGATGATAGGAAATTGTCGCACCTGTCATATCGAATTTCTGTCCGATTTCGCCTGCTGATTTTCTGCCCTCCTTGAGCATTGTCAGAATTTCTCTTCTCACAGGGTCAGAAAGCGCCTTAAAGGTTTCCGGAAAACCCATAGTATCACTCCTAATGTTGCTATTTAGAAAATTTTCTAAATACATAATACCACGAATTTTTCGCTTTGTCAATACCTATTTAGAAATTTTTCTAAATTATTTTTCTCCCGACTCACGCTTTGCGTGTGTCACGAGGCGATAGCCTTGCCACAACTTAAAATACAAATCCTGAACAAAAGGGATATGTGGCAGAGGAGGGTCCAGCGTCACGCTGGCACAAAAAAAGAGTAGGAATAATTCCTACTCTTAATTCTTTATCAAAATATCTGTACCGTAGGCAACGGGAGAAATTTTCGGTTTTGGAACAAAACTGCTCATATTATGAGCAGAGAAAATTTACTCCAAACGTTTGCTTTGCAAACGTTATACGCCGTACTTAGCTGTGCTAACCTTGATACCAACGCCCATTGTTGAAGCAACAACAACGCTCTTAAGGTACTGACCCTTAGCAGCAGCTGGCTTAGCCTTAACAACTGCGTCCATGAGTGTGTTGAAGTTTTCTTCAAGCTTTTCAGCTCCGAATGAAGCCTTACCGATTGGGCAGTGGATGATGTTTGTCTTGTCAAGACGGTATTCAATCTTACCAGCCTTAGCTTCAGCAACAGCCTTAGCTACGTCTGGAGTAACTGTACCAGCCTTTGGGTTTGGCATAAGTCCACGAGGACCAAGAACCTTACCAAGACGACCAACGATACCCATCATGTCAGGTGAAGCAACTACTACGTCAAACTCCATCCAGTTTTCCTTAGTAATCTTTTCAACGAGGTCCATACCACCAACATAATCAGCGCCAGCTTCCTTAGCAGCGTCGTACTTGTCTTCCTTACAGAAAACGCATACTCTTACATTTTTACCTGTACCGTTTGGAAGAACAACAGCGCCTCTAACCTGCTGGTCAGCGTGACGTGAGTCTACACCAAGACGGATATGAGCTTCGATTGTTTCATCAAACTTAGCCTTTGCATTCTTTGAAGCAAGGTCAAGAGCTTCTGATGCATCGTATACTTTAGCAGTGTCAACAGCCTTCAAGCTGTCAACATACTTCTTACCGTGTTTCATTAAAATTTCCTCCTTAAAGTGGTAACATCAGCATGCATTTTTCGCATCTGATTAACGGAATTTTCCTCCCACCGATTAACACTGAAAAATCAGTGCATTAAAACTCTCAATAAAAATTAGTCAACAACTTCAACGCCCATTGAACGAGCTGTACCAGCAATCATGCTCATAGCTGTTTCAATGTTTGCTGCATTCAGGTCAGGCATCTTCTGCTCTGCAATCTTCTGAATCTGTTCCTTTGTAATCTTAGCAACCTTAGTCTTGTTAGGTGTGCCTGAAGCTGACTCGATACCACAAGCCTTCTTGATAAGAACTGCTGCTGGTGGAGTCTTTGTAATAAATGTGAATGAACGGTCAGCATATACTGTAATTACTACAGGAATGATGAGTCCGATGTCATTCTTTGTTCTTTCGTTAAAATCCTTTGTGAATGCCATGATATTAACACCGTGCTGACCAAGTGCAGGTCCAACTGGTGGTGCAGGAGTTGCCTTTCCTGCTGGAATCTGAAGCTTAATATAGCCTACTACCTTCTGTGCCATTCTTCGCACCTCCGTAAAATTGTGGTAAGGCGAGTTATCGTAGTATATAACTCTCCCACTTGTCGGAAACTTCTTCTATCCGACAGTTTCTAATAATGAATGTTTTGCGTCAAAACGCACGGTCACGCTCATGCGTTACCCAAAAAAAGCTTAGTTCTCAACCTTTGTGAGCTGTGTAAGCGCAATTGTTGCAGGTGTTTCTCTGCCAAACATTGAAACAACAATTTCTGCTGTCTGGTTTTCGATGTCAACGCCCTTGACAGTACCTGTCATTCCGTCAACCGGTCCGCCTGTAATAGCAACCGTATCGCCAACCTTAATGTTTGTTTCAACAACTGTTTTCTTTTCTTCAACACCAAGTGCTGCTACTTCCTTATCTGTAAGTGCAACCGGCTTTGACCCCGGGCCTACAAATCCTGTACAGCCTCTTGTGTTTCTTACAATATACCAGCTTTCATCTGTAAGAACCATTTTCACAAGCACATAGCTTGGAAACAGCTTTCTTTCAACTTCAACGGTCTTGTTGTTTCTGATTTCAGTAACAACCTCAACAGGAATCTTAACCTCTGAGATTAAATCGTGAAGCTTCTGGTTTTCTACAACCTTTTCAATACTATCAGCAACTGTTTTCTCGTAGCCTGAATAAGTGTGAATCGCATACCATTTAGCTGTCTCTGACATTATCGTTAACCTCCGTGAATTTTTTGGGGCAAGTTGTAAAAACCTGTCTTTTTTTAGCCTGCAAGTCCAATAAGCTTATCAATGATAAAGCCTACTCCGGTATCAACACCGGCAAGGAACAAACCGACTACAAGCATAACTACCAAAACGATACCTGTGTTGTTAACAACCGTTTTTCTTGTCGGCCATACTACCTTCTTGAGCTCGCTCTTGAGGTCTCTGAAGTACTTAACAACTCTGTTAGGCTTTTTGGTTTTTGCCTTCTCTTTCTTAGAAGACTTTGCTGAAGAATCCTTTGCCATAACAAAATTCTCCTTTCAGCTTACTTAGTCTCTTTATGAAGAGTGTGCTTTTTGCAGAACTTGCAGAACTTGTTCATTTCAAGTCTGTCAGGGTCGTTCTTCTTGTTCTTTTTTGTGTTGTAATTTCTCTGTTTGCACTCTGTGCACGCCAAAGTAATCTTTACTCTCATTTTCGGCACCTCCTGACGAAATTTGGGTTTCACAAGAACAAATGAAACACCTTGTCCTTAGTCCTTGTCTTGCGACTCAGACCACTTATTTGCCTCCCTCATCGAACTTCAGAAGAAATTCAGAGGTTTAGTTTTTGAGCAAAACAATGCTTCCCACTAAAAAATAGCAGGAAAATCAAAAAATTGCGCAAAAAAATAGACCTCTTAAAGAGGTACAATTATCATACCACACCTAAAACCCCTTTGTCAAGGGCTTTTGGGGGCTATTTATTAACTTTTTGTAAACTTTACAGAATTATTCCATTTGCAGTCCGTTTAATCGTACAGTAAGCACAAACCCACTTGAAAATCCACTTTTTATATAGTATAATTTAGCCAAAGAGAAAAGGAGGCTTGGCATATGAAGTTATTTGATTTTAATCACAACGATAAATACGACACCTATGATATGTTGTTTACGTTAGGGCTTCTGCATTGTCTGACCTCCTCACGACAGGCAGAAACCGAAACAGAAGAGTCGGAAATGCCTGAGGAGGAGTATATCTCTTGTGACAATATGGATTTTGAAAAAAGAGATAGCTCCATATTGCTACCGGTGTTGTGTGCGATTCTTGTGATACTTGCAATTGTGCCGGTAGTTATGATTGTAGGTTTGTAAAGGGGAGTTTTTTATGTCTGAATTCGATTTAAATAAAGACGATGAAAAAGATTTTCTTGACTCAATGATAGAAAACGAAAACTATTCCGATTATGAAAAAGACATTCCACAACAGAAAAATAATAAAACCTACAACGACAAAGTTCTTCTGATTGTTCAGCTGGGCATTTCAATTGCTTCTCTTGCTGTTTTTCTGAAACTGGGTGTCAACTTTCTGTCATCAGCTTGCTGGACAATGGCAATATTCAGCCTGCTTTTTCTGGTATTCTCTACGTTATTTATCAAAGATAACGCAAATACCAATAAACAGGATAAATTACATCTCATAATCACTCCGATTCTGCTATTTGCAATCGGTCTGGTAATAATAGGAATTCATTAGTATTAAACTAATTCTGTCAGTTTGTATTCAGGAGGGTTTTTATGGCAAGATTTGATTTGAACAGAGACGGAAAAAAGGATATTTTTGACTCAATGATTGAATACGAAATCTATAAAGATGTTATGGGCGAGGATGATGAAATCACCCCGTCATCCTTTTCACGGAAAAAATATTTAGAAATAAACAGGTCCTCTTCTGTTTCCGATAACGACGATTATAAATCAAACGAAAACCCTATACAAAACGGATACGACCTGTTTTGCACTATTATAGGATTTTTGGCGCTGTTAATAGGTGGTGGATACTTGTTATATTACTTATTCACATAATAAAAAACCCAACGAACCGCATTCAAAAATTACAAAACCACCTCGTCCCTTAATATCCCCAAAAGGTAATAGTCGGCTATAACCTCATAAACCTTGCCGTGGCGGATAAGCCCCTCTGTCTGAAAACCGTTTTTCAAAAGGGCTTTTCTCGAGGCTTCGTTATCCTTAATAACCGTTGCAGAAAGCTTTTCAAGGCGTGTGTTTTCAAAAATATACTTCACAGCCCCACCGATAACCTCACCGGCAACGCCTTTTCCCCACATCTCAGGGGAAATACGATAGCCTATTTCAGCAAGTACTTGTGGCTTTTCTCTTGTTCCTTTGAAGTGAAAAAGCAGAAATTCTCCGATAATTTTTCCGGTTTTTCTGTCACAGATACCCCACACAAGCTCGCTGTGTTTTTCTCTTGCAAGTTTGTTGTAACGGATTTTTCCGATAACGGATTTTTCTTCCTCCGTCATTTTGTAGCCCCAGTATTTGTAGGTTTTTTCGTCAGCTATGCATTTTCCGTAATCATCAGCGTCATCAAGGGTTATTTCACGAAGAATGTAGTTTTCAGTTTCGATTACAGGAAGCTTTTTAAAAAATCCTCTTAAACTCATATATACCTCTTTAAATTTAATCCCACAAGTTTTTGGGCTTGTGGGATTTTTTATCAATACTTTTCTCTACCCTTGCTTTTTAAGGCGAACGTCAAGCGAGGTGATAGCCCTGCAACAACTCAAAATACAAGTCCATAACAAAAGGATATGTGGCAGAGGAGGATGCAAACGTCACTTATTCTATCACATTCTCTACCCTTGCTTTTTAAGGCGAGCATTAAGCGAGCCGATAACACCCGAGCGCTCAAAACTTCGACACTTATCAAACGAAAAGCGAGGGGAGAAGGATGCAAACGTCACTTATTCTATCACATTCTCTAACCTTGCTTTTTAAGGCGAGCATTAAGCGAGCCGATAACCGCCGTCACACAAAAGTGACTGCTTGCTCAAACTACCCAAAGGCGAGGACAGTGAAACCGTCAGGGTTTCTAATAAGCTTTGCCCCAGAGGACCATTTTCTTGGCTGGCTTGCCACAGCATACGCAGACATCAGAAAGCTCGTGCTGTTCGTTCGGAATACATCTTGAACCAACGCCGGTAACTTCCTTAACCTTGTCTTCGCACTCTTCTTCACCACACCACATAGCTTCAATGAAACCGTCGCCCTTTTCTTCAAGAGCCTTGATGATTTCGTCCATGGTCTTGCACTGGTATGTCTTGTTCTTTCTGTTTTCAAGAGCCTTGTTGAACATTCCCTCAGGAACAACATTCTCAATAAGGTCAATAACTGTGTCCTTGAATGTTTCAAGATTGTTTTCAAGTGAAACAACAGCCTTTTCACCGTTGAATCTTGTTGCAACTACGCACTGTCCGTTTTCAATGTCCTTAGGACCGATTTCAACTCTTACAGGTACGCCTCTCATTTCGTATTCAGCAAACTTCCATCCTGGTGAATTGTCGCTGTCGTCAAGCTTTACACGGAGTCCGCAAGCCTTGAGCTTTTCGTAAAGCTCAGTTGCCTTGTCAAGAACGCCTTCCTTTTTCTGTGCAATAGGTACAATTACAACCTGAACAGGTGCAACAGCAGGTGGGAGAACAAGTCCGTTGTCGTCGCCGTGTGTCATGATGATTGCACCGATAAGACGAGTTGTAACACCCCATGAAGTCTGGTGTGGATATTCAAGCTTGTTTTCTCTGCTTGTGTACTGAATTCCGAAAGCTCTTGCAAAACCGTCACCAAAATAGTGTGAAGTACCAGCCTGCAAAGCCTTTCCGTCATGCATAAGTGCTTCGATAGCGTAAGTAGCTTCTGCACCTGCAAACTTGTCGCTGTCTGTCTTTCTGCCCTTTACAACCGGCATGCAAAGACTCTTTTCACAGAATTCAGCATAACAGTCAAGCATTCTTTCTGTTTCCCAGATAGCCTCGTCAGCTGTTTCGTGAATTGTGTGACCTTCCTGCCACAAAAATTCTCTTGAACGGAGGAATGGTCTTGTTGTTTTTTCCCATCTTACAACAGAAACCCACTGGTTGTAAAGCTTTGGCAAATCTCTGTATGAATGAACAATGTTAGCGTAATGCTCACAGAAAAGAGTTTCTGATGTAGGTCTTACACAAAGTCTGTCCTCAAGCTTTTCGCTTCCACCGTGAGTAACCCAGGCTACCTCAGGTGCAAATCCCTCAACGTGGTCCTTTTCCTTCTGGAGAAGGCTTTCAGGAATAAACATCGGCATACACACGTTTTCGTGCCCACGCTCTTTGAACATTGTGTCAAGTATTCTCTGAATGTTTTCCCAGATAGCGTAGCCGTAAGGTCTGATAACCATACAACCCTTAACGCTTGTGTATTCTACAAGCTCTGCCTTTTTGCAGATGTCAGTGTACCATTTTGCAAAATCCTCGTCCATTGAAGTAATAGCTTCAACCATTTTTCCGTTATTCTTAGCCATTTTATACATCCTTTCGGTCATTTTTCTTACCAGTTATATTTTCCATACCATAAATATCGGTATTGTAAATCTTGTAATTCGGGTCAAAGTCCTCGTCTTTTTGCTTGTCGTAAGGGCCTTTGACAGTATATTCGCCTTCGTCAACCCTTGCGGGAGTAGGTTCGTCCTTGTTTTTGTCGATTTTTTTAGCAATGACAGGTGTAAGCACAGCCATAAGCATAACAAGTCCCATTATAAGAAGCATCATTCCTGCAAACTTTAATAGCACAAGTACAAATTCTGTATTCAAAGACCTCACCTCCAAAACAATTTCAACCCTTATTGTAGCACAAAGACATAAAAATGTCAATTGACAATGGACAATTGACATTTTTGGTGTCTGCTTCGCAGACTGATTTACAAACCAAAAAAGTATTTCAACTCCTTTGACCAGCTTACGATATAAGATTGTACGTTGAGCCAATTTCAGGAATTTCTGCAAAAATAAAAAGCGTACGGATTATCCGTACTCTTAAATTGTCAACTGTCAATTGTCAATTGTCAATTAAATAAATCAAGGTTTTCAAGTTCTATTATACTCTTTGTTTTTTCGTTTTAAGCCGAGCACTAAGCGAGGCGATAACACCCGAGCACTCAAAACTTCGACACTTATCAAACGAAAAGCGAGGGGAGGAGGATGCAAAC
>JAFTNX010000022.1 GCA_017451665.1 Oscillospiraceae bacterium
AGATTATCGCTCAGCACAACCACAACAGGCTTTGAATAATAGTAATCAACAAGCGAATTCCCACTATCCATAAGTCCTGAAAAGCTGTATTTTTCTCCCGAAATTTCAATTTCTACTGTGTATTTTTTATACCTATCAAATTTTGTGGAAGTTATATATTCGTATACTGACATTATAACGTAAATTCCGATAGTAACACCTATGAGCATTCCCACATCAATATCAAAATAAACCGTCAGATTTTTTATATAAAATAGCCTTCTGTCAAGCAAATTCCACAATAAAATACACAAACCACAATAGCTGATATTTAAAATTAAATATATAATTGCAAGAGAAAAAATTTTTCTGATTTTCAAGGTTTTAAAACAAATTGAAATCTGCAAAATAAGTATAAACGCCTTAATGACAAATGCCAGAAAACTGTTTTCTACAAAAATAACAAGCGAGGACAAACTACCGATTATTGACGCTAAAACTGTAAAAAACGTTGATGAATATGTATGTGTAAGCTTCTTTGTTAGTAGCAAAAAGGAGATACTGATTATAAAATTCGTAAAAATCAGCACATCAAGATAAATTACATTCAATATAATCACCTCTATGCTTAAATTATATAATCACTATACATAAATTTCTGTCGATTTTAAGACAAGCAAAAATAAAAAAGCAAGCCTTAAAAAGACTTGCTCTGATATTAAAATTATTCGTTAAAGAAAGCTACAAATGCCTTGTAAGCCATATAAACGTCGATTTTTGAAGTAATTTCAAATGGTGCGTGCATTGAAAGAACAGGAACACCCACGTCAATTACGTCAATGTTGAGGTTTGCAATATACATTGCAACTGTTCCTCCACCACCTTCGTCAACCTTACCAAGCTCACCTGTCTGCCAGATTACGCCTTCTGTGTCAAGAAGATTTCTGATTTTTCCTGTAAATTCAGCTGAAGCATCACTTGTACCTGATTTTCCTCTTGCACCAGTGTACTTTGTAACTACAACACCATAAATTACCTTAGAAGCATTTCTTGATTCGTGTACTTCTGGGAAAGTAGGGTCAAAAGCAGCATTAACGTCAGCAGAAAGACATTCTGAATTTGAAATAACAGTTGTTCCCTCGCATTCCTGATTTTTAGCAAGGTCAAAGATAAAATACTTGAGGAATGAGCTGTTAAGACCTGTGTTTCCGTCACTTCCTGTTTCTTCCTTGTCTGCAAGTACAGTAATACAAGTCTTTTTAGGCTTGTCGCACTTGATAGCAGCTCTCAAAGCTGTATAAGCACATACTCTGTCGTCCTGACCATAAGCGCCTACCATACTTCTGTCAAAGCCGATATCCTTAGCCTTGAATGCAGGAACAGCCTCAAGCTCAGCAGAAACAAAATCGTCTTCGATAATTCCGTACTTATCGTTGAGAATCTTCATAATGTTAAGCTTTACAAGTTCAGAACCCTTGTCGTCCTTAAATGGTCTTGAGCCAACAAGAATATTGAGTTCTTCACCTCTGATACCCTCGTTAAGAGTTCTCTTCATCTGATTTGTAGCAAGATGTGGGAGAAGGTCTGTAATGCAGAATACAGGGTCGTTTTCATCTTCACCGATATTTACAATAATCTTATCTCTGTTGCCTTTAATTACAACACCGTGAAGTGCAAGCGGAATTGTTGTCCACTGATACTTCTTGATACCACCATAATAATGTGTCTTGAAAAGTGCAAGCTCATTATCTTCATAAAGTGGATGTTGTTTTAAGTCAACTCTTGGTGAATCGATATGTGCAGCATTGATTTTCACACCGTTTTCAAGTGACTCTGTACCCATAGTACAAAGAATAATAGCTTTTCCTCTGTTGATGTAGTAGAACTTATCTCCTGCCTTGTATTTCTTGCTCTTTGAATACTTTTCAAAGCCATTTTCCTTAGCAAGAGTAACAGCTTCTTTAACAGCTTCTCTTTCAGTTTTAGCATTATCAAGAAAAGTCTTGTACTTTTCACAGAATTTATCAGCCTTCTTGATTTTTTCTTCGCTTAAAATCTTTGAAGCATGCTTTGGTGCTGAAAAAAGCTTTTCCTTCAAAAGTTCAGCTTCGCTCTTTTTGTTTTCGTTTTCCATAATATTAAATCCTTTCTGTTAGTTTTCGTATAAATTCTTATATGCAGTGTAAGCTGACATTACCTTTTTGATGTAATGCTTTGTCTTACTTGCAGGAATATCATCAATATTCAGATTATCGGTATCAATAATACCTTCAGAAATCCATTCATCAACCTGTCCCATACCTGAATGATATGCTGCTGCACTAAGCTCATAGGAATTATACTTTTCGTAGTAATACCCAAGCATAAAACAGCCATATTCTATGTTATATTCAGGCTTGAACATATCGTCATAGGTTGTATCTTCATCAGAGATTTTGGTAAAAGACCATTCAAATGCGTCATTCATAATCTGCATAAGTCCTCTTGCACCAACATCCGATTCAGCGTCAGGATTAAAGTTGCTTTCGGTTTTAATAACTGCAAAAATAAAATTTTTATCTATATCATACTGCTCACTGTATTCTGTTACATATTCCTCGTAATGCTTAGGATAAATCTCATTTTTAGTTATGTGAGTAACCAGATAACAGACAATTCCTATAACAACAGCGAGAATAATCAGCTTAAAAAACCAATGAACACGCTTTTTATACGCTTTGTTGCGAGACATCAAATTGCTCCTTGATAATGTTTATAATACTTATTGTTTGAAAAACAACTGAATCTATACCACCGTTGTTTTCAATAATAAAATCGGAATTTTCCTTAAAAAAGTCCTCAGAAAGCTGTGAAGAAAAACGTTTTAAAACCTCTTCTTTTGAAATATTATCTCGTTTTTCGATTCTATCTGCTCTTATATTTTCGTCAGCAATAACACTAACGATATAATCACAGGAATTTTCCATTTTAGCCTCAAATAATGTAGGTGCATCTAAAAGAATAAATTTATTCCCCTCTTTTACAGCATCACAAATCTTTTCGTTTATGTTTTTTATAATAAACGGAAAAATCGTTTCGTTAAGAGTTTTTAATTTATCCTCGTCGCCAAAAACACAGCTACCAAGCTTTTTTCTGTCAAGTGTAAGCTCACTGTCAAAGCATTCAGGAAAAATCAAGGACAATTCCTTATTACATTCGCTACCCTTTTCAGTTACTTCTCTTGAAACCAAATCGCAGTTGACTACAAAAAATCCGTTTTCAAAAAAACATCTGCTGACGGTAGTTTTTCCTGCGCCACTCTGACCTGTAAGGCCTACAACACAATAATTTTTCATCAAATCACCTAAACTCTGATAACCTTAAAACCAGCTGCTCTTAAAAGTCTGTTATAGACAGCAAGCCCCACGCCGTCTTTTGACGGACAACGTGCATAAACCTTCTTAATGCCCATAAAATCAAGCTTTCTTAAAGTTGAAAACAATAAAGCTGCCTGTTCTTCGCTGTCTCTACCATATGTGATTATTGGGTTTTTCACATCCAATTCATCACCGTCAAAAACCATACAGCAATCACTTTCTGATGCGTTATTTTTGATGTATTCAATGTACTTGTCAAGTGCACCATCAATAATAACTATGTCAGCGTCAGGAGAATAGTGTTTGTACTTCATTCCAGGCGACTTAACAACAGCGTCCTTTGAAAGCATATTTATTACTCCGTCATCAATTATAACATTCGGAGTTATTTCGGTTAAATCCTCAGGAGAAACAAAACCTGGTCTTAAAACTCTGATAGCATTGTTTTCAAAGGAAATAACAGTTGACTCAACGCCGACAGCTGAATTGTTGCCGTCAATAATAAGTGGAATTCTTCCATTCATATCGTTAAAAACGTGAACAGCTTCCGTAGGACTCGGGCTGCCCGACAAATTAGCAGACGGAGCAGCAACAGGCACTCCGGCAGCCTTGATTATAGCTCTTGCTGTGCTGTCAGAAGGCATTCTTATACCTACTGTGTCAAGTCCACCACTTGTTTCAAGTGGTATCAAATCGGACTTAGGAAGCACCATTGTAAGAGGTCCAGGCCAGAATTTTTCAGCGCACTTTTTAGCAAGATACGGAAAATCTCTCACAAGAGGTGTGACTTCATCAATCTCTGTTATGTGAACAATAAGAGGATTGTCAGAAGGTCTGCCCTTTGCCTCAAAAATCTTTTTTGAAGAAGTGCTTTCAAGCGCATTCCCACCAAGACCATAAACAGTTTCGGTAGGAATACCCACAATTTCGCCACTTCTTATAAGTTCACCGGCAAGCTTTACGCTTTCTTCACTTGCTTTAAGAACTTTGGTTTCGTATTTTTTCATTAGTTGTCTGCCTCCTGAGCAGAAAGCTTTGCAGCTTGGTCAGCAGTTGCAAGAGCGTCAATAACTTCGTCCATATTACCGTTAAGAATACTTTCAAGCTTGTAAAGTGTAAGACCAATTCTGTGGTCACTGATACGGCTTTCAGGGTAATTATATGTTCTGATTCTTTCACTTCTGTCGCCTGTTCCTACCTGTGAACGTCTTTCAGATGCAATTTCGTTGTCGTGTTCTCTCTGCTTGATTTCAAGAAGTCTTGAACGAA
>JAFTNX010000218.1 GCA_017451665.1 Oscillospiraceae bacterium
CCACTTGACAGCGTTTGTGACGTGGTGTATGCTACTATGAAAAATACCTTTGGTAATCCTTCAAGCCTTTACAGACTTGGGATTGATGCCGAGGCTGTTATAAATGATGCAAGAAAAAACCTTGCAGACGTTTTGGGTTGTGAAGCTGATGAACTTTACTTTACCTCCTGCGCAACAGAAAGCTCAAACACGGTTATTTCGGGTGTAGCTGAAAATTACGGCAGAAGAAAAAAGCGTGTTGTCACAACAACTGTTGAGCATCCTTCTGTGGCTGAGGCTTTTAACAGGCTTGAAAAACAAGGCTATGAGGTTTATAGAATTTCTCCTGACGAAAAGGGAGAAATCACTGACGAAATGATTTTTAATGCTGTTGATGAAAACACATTTTTAATAAGCTGTATGCTTGTGAATAACGAGACAGGCTATATTCTTCCCATAGAAAGGGCATTCCGACAGATTAAAAAGAAATATCCCGACTGTATAACTCATTGTGACGCTGTTCAGGGATTTATGAAAATCCACATAAAAGTGAAAAGATTTTTTGCTGATTGTATTTCTTTTTCTGGGCATAAAATTCACGCACCTAAGGGTATTGGTGCTTTGTATGTAAAAAAGGGAATACGTGTTGCACCTCTCCTTGTGGGTGGTGGTCAGGAAAAATGCAGGCGTAGTGGTACTGAATGCACACCACTTATTGCAGGCTTCGGGCAGGCTGTAAAGGAGCTTTCCTTCACAATTGATGAGAGATTTGAAAAGGCAGAAATTTTAAAAAGTTACCTTCTTGAAAAAATTTCTCAGTGTGAAGGTGTTGAGGTTAACAGCAAGGCTGAAAGTGCCCCTTATATAAATAGTATAGCTGTGCTTAATATCAAGTCGGAAACTCTGCTTCATTATCTTGAATCAAAAGGAGTTTTTGTTTCAAGTGGGTCGGCTTGCTCAAAGGGAAAGAAGTCGTCGGTTTTAAAGGAATTTAAAATTCCCGAAAAAAGACTTGATTCAACAATTAGAGTGAGCTTTTGCGAAGAAACTACAAAAGATGACATAGATGTACTTGTTTCGGAGATTAAAAACGCACAGCGTGAACTTTGTAAAATTAAGTAGAAAGAGTAGGAATTATAAAACAATGAGTGAAATTGTACTTGCAAAATATGGCGAAATCGCACTTAAAGGTCTTAATAAGAATACCTTTGAGGACGTGCTTGTAAGAAATATCAGACGCAGAATTTCAAAATACGGAAAGTTTGAATACAAGAGAGCACAGTCAACTCTCTATATTTCACCAAAAAATGACGACTGCGATATGGACGCTGTTATGGAGGCACTTCAAAAGGTTTTTGGTATCGCTAAGCTTTGTCGTGCAAAGGGCTTTGAAAAGAATTTTGAAGTAATCTGCACAGAGGGTATTGATTATGTGGCTGAGGCACTTGAAAATGCAAACACATTCAAGGTGGCTTCAAAAAGAGCTGATAAGAAATTCCCGATGAAGTCCCCTGAAATCTGCAGAGAGCTTGGTGGGGTAATTCTTGACAGATTCCCACACCTTGAAGTTGATGTAAATAACCCTGACGTTATTGTTACCGTTGAAATAAGAGAAGAGCAGGCATTTGTGCATGCTACAAATATCGACGGTGCAGGTGGAATTCCTGTTGGTAGCAGTGGCAGGGCTATGCTTTTGCTTTCAGGGGGAATTGATTCGCCTGTTGCAGGCTATATGATGGCAAAGCGAGGGGTAGCTATCAGCGCTATTCACTTTGAATCCCCACCATATACTTCTGAAAGAGCAAGAATGAAGGTTGAAAAGCTTGCGTCAATTATGGCTAATTACTGTGGAAGAATTAACTTCTACTGCGTGCCTTTTACTGAAATTCAGGAGCAGATTAAGAATAACTGTGACGAGGAATATTTTACAATTATTATGCGCCGTCTTATGATGGAAATCGCACAGAGAATCTGTGAAAAGCAGGATATCCCGTCACTTGTTACGGGGGAAAGCATAGGTCAGGTTGCAAGCCAGACAATGTACGCTATGGTTTGCACAGACAATGCTTGCCGTATGCCAGTTTTCAGACCTGTTATCGGTATGGATAAAAAGGAAATTATTGAAATTTCAAGAAAGATTGATACTTTTGAAACTTCAATTGAGCCTTATGAGGACTGCTGTACTGTGTTTACACCAAAACACCCACGCACAAAACCGGTGCTTGAAGAGGTAATCAAGGCGCAGAATAAATTTGATTTTGAGGAACTTATTGCTAAGGCAGTTGAGGAAACTACTGCACATTTTATTGATGCAAATAAGTGATTTTAAAGTTTAATCGGAAACACGAGTTAACAGAATAGACAAAAGTATACGTCAAAATGTGTGAAAAATGCACTAAGCAAGGGGTGAGTTTTCGTTGCAAACAACCAAAAATGACAATTCGGTTACAAAAAGTATTGACTTTGTAACAACTTTTGTAGTAAAATTATTACGACAGCAAGGGAGTAGTGTGTCTACTGCCGAAAGCTGTACGGGTGGAATGCTTGCTCAGGCAATAACATCTGTGTCAGGTGCATCAGAGATTTTTGAGATGGGAGTTGTTTCCTACTCAAACAGAATCAAGAGTATGCTGCTTGACGTTCCGGAGGACATACTTTTGGAGTATGGTGCTGTTTCGCAACAGACGGCTGTTCTGATGGCTCAGGGGGTTTTAAAAAAATCAGGCTCCGATATCGGGGTGGGGATTACAGGAATTGCAGGCCCTACGGGTGGAACAAAGGATAAACCGGTTGGTACGGTTTATGTGGCAGTTGTGAAAAACTGTGACGGTGAACAGAAAATTCTTGTGAGAAACCTTGCCCTTTACAAAGAGGAAAAGGAGCTTACGAGAGATAAGGCAAGAGAACTTACGGTGCTAAAGGCACTTGAAATGATTCTTGAAATCTGTGAGGCTGACGAAAGGAACATAAAAGATGTCAATGATGAATGAGCTTACCGGAGTTACAAGAAAAAAGGAAGAGAATTTCTTTGTAAGAGTTCTTAAATACTTTTTGCCTTGGAAGGGCGACGACTTCGGCGAAATACTCCGTAAAATTGTTTTTGTGGGTTCGATAGTTTTCTTTTGTATGTCTTTGCAGGCAGTGATTGATTACTATAAGGTTGACGCTAAGGAAATCGAAAGACACGATGAAATAGTTCAGCTTGCTCCTGATTTTTCTGACGAAGGTAGTAGTATAGAAGATATGGAGTGGGAATGGGAAGTTGAGTATAACGGCCCTGTTGCTGAGGATAACCCTGATGTGAATATGCCTCAGGCAAACCAGAACAAAGACAATACCACAGTTTATGAACAGTGGAACGGACTTTTAAAACAGAATAAAGACACTATGGGCTGGGTTAAAATCCCGACCTACATAGATGAAAACGGCGAACAGTATATCAATTATCCTGTTATGTATACAAAGGAGATACATGAGCTTTCAGGCGGAAAGTTTGAGGACTATTATCTTCACCATAACTTTGATAAGAGATGGACTGAGTCGGGGGCACTCTATATTGATAAGAGATGCTACGTTAATTCTGCACTTGACAGAAGTGACGTAATTACAATTTACGGTCACCATATGAAACGTCTTGGAAATATGTTTACAAGACTTGCAGAATATAAATCGGGTGTTGACTTTTTAAAACAAAATCCGATTATTTCATTTGATACGCTTTATACAAAAAATCAGAAGTATATTATTATCGGCTGTTATATCTCAAATATTGAGGAAAATCAGGATAACGGAGTGCTGTTTGATTATTGGAGATACAGAGATTTTGATGAGGAACATACCTTTGAGAATTTCATTTCTGAAATCAATAAGCGTTCTTGGTATCATAGCGATATTAAATGTACCGAAGATGATGAATATATAACTCTTTCAACCTGTTCAAATGAAGCAGGACAGAGTAAGCTCCGCTGGGTAATTACAGCGAGAAAACTCAAAGCCAGCGACGACGTTGACGCACTTATTGACAGCTATCGTGACAATAAGGACATTTATTTCCCGAGAAACTGGATTAACGCAAAGGGAAATAAAAAAGTGTATGACGGCTGGTGGTACTAATTTTTGCAAACATTGCTGTGAAGCAACGTTAATATATTGAATTTCCGAGGCTTTGTTTCGGAAATAGCAGAAAATGAGGTTTTTTCTGCGGAAAGGTTTAGTGAAAATATGAGCGAGAATGAGAAGTTTACAGCAGAAATGGCTGAGACTGTTGCTGAAAATGTAACAGAGCAGGACATCGAGCTTGCGACTCCTCAGGAGAGCAATCCTTTGGAGAATGACTCTGCAGAGGTTTCTGAAACAGAAAAAGAAAATACAGAAATCGCAGAGGAAGTAGAAAAGGAGACAGACGACACACAAAACACAGACGAAAAAGTACATAGCAAGAAGATTGTGGGCGCTACAATTGCCGCTGCTGCATTGCTTGTTTTGTCACTTGGAGTTGTGGGGACATTCGGACTTTCAAACAGAGGCGTAAGCGCTGTTGAAACAACCGATGAAACAACAACATCAGCTTCAAAGACAACAACAGTGGTTGCAACAGATAAGGAAACTGAAGCACCTCAGGTTGGTACAATCAGCTGGTGGAAGGCTGGAGTTGAAGAGTATAACTTCATTGACTTTGATGAAGAGTTTATGACAACAACTACTACAACTACCACAACTGTTACAACTACAACACCAGAGCCTGAAACAACTACTTCTGCTACAACAACTACTGCTCCGGTTACAACTACAACTGTTACAACAACAGAAAAGAAACCGGAATACACAGAAGAGGAAATCGAAAAGAAGACTTTCTACCTTACTTCAAACGTTAACCTCAGAAAGGGACCTGGCACATCTTTCTCAAAGATTGTTACCCTTAAAAAGAATACTGCAGTTACAGCATTCGTAAAGGTTTCAAACGGTTGGTATAAGGTTGAGGCAAACGGATATACAGGCTATCTTATCGACGATTACCTCACAACTAAAAAGCCGGTTGTTACAACTACAACAACTCAGAAGGTTGAAATTACACTTCCGGAAGCAACAGAACCAGGCGATACTCCTGTTATCAGCTACACAGAAGAAGAACTTGAAATGTTCTATTATGTAGTTGAAGGTGAAGTAGGTGGCTGTTCAGAAGCAAGCAAGCTCGCTGTTGCTAACGTAATTATCAACAGAGTCAAGAGCCCAAGATTTGCTAATTCATTGAAGGGCGTTATGACTGCTAAGAGCCAGTTTACTGCTATCAATAACTATTACTCAAAGAAGAGAACTCCTACAAAGTCAACTATCGACTGCGTAAACAGAGCACTCTACGGCGAGGATAATTCACTTGGTGCACTTTACTTCTATTCAAAGAAGTACTGCTCAGCAAGTACAGCAGCTTGGTTTGAAAGCCTTATCTTCTGTATCGAAATTGACGGACAGAGATACTTTAAGTGCTAAAGATTAAAAAGAACGGTTTTGCGACCGTTCTTTTTTTATGTGGATATTTAACAAGCAATAGTGGTGATAATTGTTAAATCTAACAAAAAAGTATCAACAAATTAAAACACCTTGAAAAAAATGCGAAAATATTCTATAATGTTATTGTATAGATTTTTGTGAAGGAGATTAAATCTATGAGATTTGAAAATACGGAGGTATGGGGCTTTGAGCATGCCGTGAGAGGTATGAGAAACCCTATGAATTCTTGGGCTAAATCGGACAGTAAGTATGAAAATGGTCAGTTTGTTTTTGGAGAAAACGACCTTGACCTTGCTAAAAGACTTATTGCAGGTGGAACTGAACACAGAAAGTTTTTGAGACAGGTTATGATTTCTGTGGATATTACTGCACCTCTTTATTGGTGGAAGGAATTTGATACATATAAGGTTGGTACTACTGCTAATTCCACAAGCACAATGCATAAGCTTGCTACCACTCCTATTACTCTTGACTGTTTTGAAATTGACGACTACTGTGGAGACGTTGAAGGGGTTTCTGAGTTTGTTTCGGGAATGATTTCAAAGCTTGAAGAACTGAGAGTAAAGTTTAACGAAACAAAGGACAAGCGTATCTGGAAGGAGCTTATCAGATGGCTTCCTGAAAGCTGGTTGCAGACAAGAACGGTTACTTTAAACTATGAAAATGCAATAAATATGTATAAACAGCGTAAAAATCATAAGCTGACTGAATGGTCAACAAGCTTTATTGATTGGATTAAACAGCTTCCGTATGCTGAAGAATTTATTATAAACTAATTTTTTGGAGGGGTTATTATGGCATTTTTTGAAAAAATCGGTGGAGCTATTACAAGTGGCGTAGGCGCTACTGCTAACAAGGCTAAGGACATTACTGACCAGTCAAAACTCAGTAGCGAAATCAATTCAAAGAAAAAAGAAGTTAAAGAGATTTATACAAGCATCGGTAAGCTTTATGTTGAAGGCGCTGATGAAGCTAAGCTTCTGGAACTTAAAAATAACGCCCTTGAACTTAAAAGGTAATTGACGCTCTTGAAGAAAAATACAACGACGCTAAGGGACTTAAAAAGTGTGAACTCTGTGGCGAAGTTATCGACAACGCAAGCGTGTTCTGTGCACACTGTGGTGGAAAGCAGACTACAAGAGTCAATAAGTGTGTTAAGTGTCGTACAGTGCTTGCTGATGGCGTGGCATTCTGCTTTAACTGTGGAACAAAACAGCCTGATTTGAATGCTGTTGCATCTGCACCAGTCGTAGAACAGCCTGCTGCTGCACCTGTTGTAGAAGAGCCTGTTGTTGCACCTGTTGTGGAAGAGCCTGTTGTTGCTGAACCTGCTGTTGAAGAAGCTGTAATCGAAGAGGTTGCAATTGAAGAACCAGCAGTTGAAGAAGCTGTAATCGAGGAAGTTGCAGTTGAAGAACCAGCAGTTGAAGAGGCTGTAATCGAAGAGGTTGCAGTTGAAGAACCAGCAGTTTCAGAAACTGAAATTGAAGATATTGATGTTGAAGACGCTGTAATTGAGCCTGTTGAAGACATCGTTCCTGACTTTGTACCTGCTGAAGAGGTAGTCGTTGAGGAAGTTGAAGAAGTTGCTGAAGCGGTTGTTGAGGAAGTTTCAGCTACAATCAAGTGCGCAAGCTGTGGTGCTGAACTTGACGATGACTCTGCATTCTGCACAGAGTGTGGAACACCTGTAAACAATGCAAAAGATGAGCCTGAACAGTCATTTATTTTCTGCACAAACTGTGGAAACAAGGAAGATGCAGGCACAAAATTCTGTTCTGAATGCGGAACAAAGCTTTAATGGGAGGTTTATTATGCCACATATTTCTATAAAAATGCTTGAAGGTAGAACTGACGAACAGAAGAAAAACGCTGCTGAAGCCCTCAAAAAAGCTCTTTGCGAGGCTATCGGCTGTGGCGAAAAGCACGTTTCTGTGTCAGTTAGCGATTTTACAGCAGAAGAATGGCAGGAGCAGTACAGAATTGAAATTGCTGAAAATCCTGACATTGTTATCACTCCTGACTATAAGCCGGAGGATTTGCTTTGATGAATAGGTTTTTAAGAGGCAAGGACGTTGTTCTTGCCTCAAATTCGCCAAGAAGAAAAGAGCTTATGAGCTTTTTGTGTGAGAATTTCCGTGTTGTGCCAAGCAACGCTGAGGAAATTATCCCTGAAAGCATCAGTGAAAAATTCACCGACAAGGCTATGGAAACAGCCGTTTTTCTTGCTACAATCAAGGCGGAGGACGTTTTTGTGAATAACAAGGAAAGCGTTGTTTTTGGTTGTGATACTGTGGTGGCTGTTGATGATGAAATTTTAGGTAAGCCTGCCAGTGACAACGACGCTGTGAGAATGCTTAAGCTTCTTTCGGGCAGGGAACACCGAGTTATCAGTGGCGTGTGTATCTGCTATAAGAATGAAAAAATCGCCTTTGGCTGTGAAACAAAAGTGAGGTTTCACAAGCTGAGCGATGAGGAAATTTCAGATTATGTAGCCACTTTTGAGCCTCGTGACAAGGCAGGGGCCTACGGAATTCAGGGGTATGGCTCTCTGCTCTGCGAAGGGATAAATGGGGATTTCTTTAACGTTGTGGGATTTCCTGTGTCAGAGATAAACAGAAAACTAAATGAGCTTTCGGAGGGGTAGTATGGGTTTGTTTTCAAAAAAGAAAAAGGTAGTTGAAACTCCTATGAAAGACCTTATGAAGTTTCACGGTAAGGGGATTTCCTACGCTGTGGAAAGGGTAAACGGCGAGGAAATCAATCTTGGCAAGCAGGGTGGAATTTCTGTTGTTGGCGACGAAATCGTTGTGCTGTTAAACAGCCACGAGGTTTTTCGCTGTAAGACAAAGGGCGCTGTGGCTTGTGAGCTTATGAGTGGCAACGGTTGTGACATCAAGGGGGTTGACCCTGTGACAGAAAAACAACGTCACATAATCTGCTTTTACGCAAAGCGACCACACTGATTTGGCGAATATTTTTATACTGATTCTAACAATAATCTCATCTTTTTAAGATGGGATTTTTTTATGTAAATTGTTTACAAATTGGCTATGAATAGTTGTTTTTTACGGCGATAATAGGTGCTATACTACTGATGTTTTGAAATGATGAGAGGTGCTTTTTATGGCTTCAGTTAAGGATATGACAGAGGGCAGGGAAACCCCGCTTCTGCTTAAATTTATGTTACCAATGCTTTTGGGAAATGTTTTCCAGCAGTTTTATAATATCGTTGACTCTGCAATTGTCGGTCGTTTTGAAGGTGCAACTGCACTTGGTTCAATAGGCTGTACAGGGTCTTTGAATTTTCTCTTTTTTTCAACCTGCAACGGACTTTCTGTTGGCGCAGGTGTACTTATCGCACAGAACTTTGGTGCAAAAAATAAAGAACTTGTAAAAAGCACAATTGCAAACGCTCTTTACATAGTTTCTGCAATCGGACTTGTAATCAGTATTCTTGGTGTTTTGCTTGCAAGACCTATTCTCACCTTTATGCAGACACCACCTTCACAGCTTGAGGGTGCAATCGACTATATGCAGATTGTCAGTGGTGGCACAATTGCTGTTGCACTTTATAACTTTTCTGCACAGGCAATGAGGGCGTTGGGTGACTCAAAAACACCACTTATTTTCCTTATTGTGGCAAGTGTTATAAACATCGGACTTGACCTTCTGTTTGTATGCGTTTTTAAGTGGAGCGTTATGGGTGCAGGACTTGCAACAGTAATTTCACAGGGAATTTCTGCTGTTTTGTGTCTTGCATACGGCTTCTGGAAAAATCCATATTTCAAGCTTTCAAAGAATAATCTTAAATTCAATAAAATTATCGCTGAAAAATGCTTTAAGGTGGGAATGCCTATTGCGTCACAGAGTATGCTTATCGCACTTTCCTGCGTAATTTTACAGCGTGTAACCAACAGCTTCAGCGACCTTGCAGTTTCTGCATACACAGTTACAATCCGAATTGAACAGCTTGTTCAACAGCCTTTTGCTTCTCTCGGTTCGGCACTTTCAACCTTCACAGGTCAGAATATGGGTGCAGGAAAAACTCAGCGTGTAAGAAATGCAATGAGAAAATCAACTATTATGGTGCTTGGATTTGCAGTTGTGATGCTTGGGGTTTGTCACCTTTTTGGCGAAAATATCGTAAGCTTTTTCGTAAAGGAAAAGGACGTTATCGAGCTTGGTGCAAAGGGACTTAAAATCACAAGTGCTATGTATTTCCCACTTGGTATGATTTATGTCACACGAGGAATTTTAAACGGCACAGGCGACGTATTCTATGCTATGCTCAATGGCATTATGGAAGTTATCGGGCGAGTAGGATTTTCACTTATTCTTGTAAGCCTTGTTGACATAGGCGTATACGCTGTCTGGTTTACATCGGGATTTACTTGGGTTATCACAGGACTTACAGGGCTTATCCGTTACTTGCAGGGTAAATGGCGAAGCTACAAAATGGTAGAAAAATCAAGCTAAAAAATTAAGCGTACAGGGTTTAATCTCTGTACGCTTTTTGTTATTAAATCTTTGAATATCCGAAGCTGTTGATAAGTGCGTCAACTTTGAGTCTTTCCTTACACATTGGACAATCAGCAGACGAACAAGTAATGTACTTTGGAATTTCCTCGTCGTCAAATACGCAGTGTATTTGCATTCCGTTTGCTTCTGTAATTGCCGAGAAGATTGCAGCAATTCCGTTTAAAGTACCGTTGTAGTACTTGATACATTCTTCGCTACGGGAAATTGTTTTGCCTGTTGAAGCTGATGAAATGAGGAGAAGAATGTTCTTTCCCCAGATAGCTGACTGAATGTTGTCTCTGAAAATCATCTGTCCGTTTGAATTAAGCTCAGGAGTTACAACATAAACGTCAGTTCCCACATTTATACCGTTTGAAGAAAGTGATTCAGCAAGGAATGCACCAAGCATCTCTGTACCTTCAAGACATACGATTGTGTCAATAGGTGTGCCTGCAAATTTAGCTGCAAGTACGTCAGCACAACGCTTAGCCATTTTGTGATGAGTTTTGATTTTTGTCATATCAATGTAGTAATTGACATGGGAGTGATTTGTCGCAAAATGTCCCGGGATAATGTCAATTTTAATGTGCTTGTCAATTGTTGAGCGAATTTCCTGCTTTCTGTTTTCCATAACCATCATACCTTTCAAAAAATATTGAAATATTAAATAACAACATAAGTATATCACATAAAGCAGTAAATTTCAAGTGTTTTTTATAATTTTTCACTAAAAATCCTCTTGTTTTTTGATTTTAATTGTCAAATCGTCACAATTTATAATTGTCACCTTTTTGCCTGATGAAAGTGCGTTTTTCACACACAAAGGCATTTCATCCTTTGAAGTGGCGATTACATAAATCTCGTCGCAGACTTCTGTTATGTAGCTTTTACATTCATCAATACAGCCTTCAAAGAATTTTTTTGAAATGAATTTTGTGTCAACTGATTTCTCGTGTAAGTTGTAGTATCTGTCACGAAAATCTACCGACCATTTGTGAGATTGCGCCTCGTAAGGTGCTACGCAGAAAAGCTGATTTTTGCTGTTTAAAACCTCTTCAGCGCAGTAAATTCCAAGCCCTGCCTGACAATCACAGTAATATACCCCTTTATTCTGTGAAAAGAGATTTAAAAGCATTTTTTTGAGCTTCTCGCATTCGCCGTTTTCTTCGTCAAAACCGAAGCTTGTGTTGAGTGTGTTTCCTGTGATAATTCCGAAATTTGTAAGTTTTGTCATAGTAAAGTCCTTTCTTCGCCGAAAATCGACGACACTAAATGTATTAGCCGTTTTTGTTCTGTTTTTCTGGGCTTGTCTACATTTTATACCCTGTTTTATGCGAAATTTGTCGAATTATAGTGTGAAACTCAGTTTTTTTGAATTTTTTTGAAAAATATGTGGAATACCCACTTTTTATCGCAAAAACTAACACTTGACAAAACTTGAAAAATGGTATAAAATTAAGTACTGCAAGTTTATGAGGAGGTGACCGATGTGGCAGGAACAAAGCTGATTGCTGATAACAGACAGGCAAGACATAACTTTTTTGTATTGGAAACTATCGAGGCTGGCATTGAGCTTAAGGGCACAGAGGTTAAATCCATCAGAAACGGTGGGGTAAACCTCAAGGACAGCTGGTGTTCAGTTGACGACGGGGAAATGTGGGTTAAGGGTATGCACATTTCACCTTATGAAAAGGGGAATATTTTTAATACCGACCCTCGCCGTGAAAGAAAACTGCTTATGCATAAGCGTGAAATTATGCGACTTTTTGGTCAGGTTAAGCAGGAGGGACTTGCACTTGTGCCGTTGAGTCTGTATTTTAAGGATTCTAAGGTTAAAATGGCTGTGGGACTTTGTAAAGGTAAAAAGCTTTACGATAAGCGTGCTGATATGGCTAAGAAGGCTGCGGCAAGAGATATCGACAGAGCCTTAAAAGAGCAGAACAGATAGGTTTTTCGCACTATTTATGGGTTTGAAGTTACTATGTAAAGTGATGTGACTTTACATTGGATTTGCTTATAAAATGAATTAACATCTGCTATTTACGATGGGAGACCCCTCTCTTTTGATAAGAGTTTTTATTTTGTTAGTTTAGGTTCTCCCCTCGTGCATCCCTCTCATGATTTATAAGTGAGAGGATAAATAATTGTGCA
>JAFTNX010000219.1 GCA_017451665.1 Oscillospiraceae bacterium
TCATTGAAATATTAAGAACAATACTTGTTGCAAGTCCTCCTGCGAGTACAAGTGCAGTTACTGATGCTATAGCAATTTTAAAACCTTTTTTCATAGTGTACTCCTTAATAAAATAGTATATGTTAATTATATATTCACAATCCCTCCTCTGTCAAGCTAAAAAAATCACATATTTTAATATTTTAATAATGATTTATTTGTTATTATTGTTAAAACAAAAAAGGTATCAGGTTTTTTGCCTGATACCTTGATTTTTTTTACAAAACCGTTTCAATCCATGCAAGGGCGTCAGCTTCCGTTTTAAAAGTGCCCTCGATAATACCTGTATTTGATTTTCTCTGGTGTTCCTTAGCCTGAGCGCCTGTAATAAATGATGCGTAGTTTACAAATGCCATAACCTTACAGTTTGCAGCAGCAAGCTTTTTATGAAGGCTTACAAGAATATCGCTGACTTCAGGTGAAGCAGGAGCCATTCTGCTGATGTCAACCACATAAGCCCAACCCGTTGCCTTAAAAGGTGCAGAAAGCTCAAGAAGTTTATCAATAAGCCACTTTACTTCCTGTGGAGTTGTAGCCCCAACTGCGCCTGATTTGATAATTCTTTTTCCAGCGTAAGTGTCAACAGTCTGTGCTCCGTTTGTAAATGTCATAACAGCATCTCCTTTTCAAAAATAATATCTTGTTAAAATCTTAGCACTTTTTGTATTATTTGTCAACGACTACAAGCTTTCGAAATATTATTTTGTAAAAAATAAACATAAAAAAGCACCGACTATTGACGGTGCTTTGAATTTTTTTAATAAAACTGTGTAGGATTTGTGAAATCTCCGTTAATTCTTACAGAAAAATGGAGGTGGTTGCCTGTTGAATAGCCTGTGCTACCAACAGCGCCAACGCATTTTCCGGCAGGAACGTCGTCACCCACGCTTACCACAATTTCAGCAAGGTGCGCATAGCCTGTCTTGTAGCCGTTTGCGTGTTCGATAACAACATAGTTTCCGTAGCCTGTGTTATCCCAGCCTGCAAAAACGACCTTGCCTGACATAGCAGCGTAAACAGGTGTGCCGTAGTCAGCAGCGTAGTCAATTCCGTCGTGGAATGAGTTGTCAAAAGTTCTGTAACCGAAATCTGAGCTTACATAATAGTTTGCGTCGCCAAGAGGGAATGCAAATCCACCTGTCGCTTCAATCTGTGCAGAAGAAAGCTGTGGAATTCTTCTTGTGCCGTTAAGAACAACCTTGTTTACAGGTTTTTTGGTTTTTTCAGAAACAACCTCTCGTGAAACTTCCACACCGTTTATGTATCTGATTTCAGTAACAGTTGCCTTAACTCCGTCAACGCCTTCGACAGAAACCATAGTTTTGCCTATTCCAAGCTTGTTTGTGTCCTCATATACAGTATCAAAAGGAATAGTTTTCTTGTCAGTAACCTTTTTTATTTCAATAACGTCAAATTCATTCTGAGAAAGAATTGTGTTTGAAGTAACTACTGAAACTGCGTCGAAAAGTCCCTTTTCAAAAGAAACATTCTGATAAATCTTAGCTTCACCGTCAGTTGTGAATTCCTCTAAAAGCTGTGAAAAATGCTCCTCAATTTTCACCTTTCCTCTTTCGGAAACAATCCCCTTAACCTCTCCGTCAACCACAACCTGATAGCCCTCAACTATTTCATCAAGGCTTTCGGTAGCGCCAACAATCGGTGTTGAAGAAAGCTGTGTAGGCACTGTGAGAAAAACATTCTTTTCAGTAACAACAGTTGCAGTAACTGTTTCCATTGCGTTTTCGTCAGAAATTTCGTAGCCGAAAGCGTCACAAACTGACAATGTAGCCACTGTCCCGGCCATAGCCACAGCAGTAAATGTTGTAATAATACTCTTTTTTGTTGCGTGTTTTGTTATCTCGGTTTTAGCAAGTTTCATCTTCGAGATAAGCGATTTTGTCGCTGTTTCTATCTGATTAAAAATACTAAAAACTCCTTTCTATCTGTGATGTAATTTCAAAACGGTAACAGTAACCGTCTCAAAGATTACAAAAAAGTTACAATAGTTACATTATAACAGCTTTTTGTAAAAAGTCAAGAAAAAGTGTGTCCTTCTTTTTGAATATCTGTCTTTTTTGTAAATTAAATCAAATCCCACGCATTCTTTTTAGCAATTCTGCACCAAAAAACTACGGATTTTATTAACATTCGGTGAATACGCCACAGGGCTGTGGAATTCAATCTATATTAAAAAACTGCCGAAAAACAAGGACTTATGAAACCACTTGTACAAAAAATTACACTCAAAACTGTAACTTCAGAGCTTTTAAAAGCACATTCCGAAAGAAATAAAAATATATTACTATTTAAAAGGGGATTGTTTTAAATTTTCGCTCTTGACTTATTTACAATTATCTATTAAAATAAGTATGTATATGTAAAATTTACCCGAAAGGAATGTTTTTATGAAAAATACAGAAAAAACAATGGAAAAAATCGTAAATCTCTGTAAGAGCAGAGGCTTTGTCTACTCAGGAAGTGAGATTTACGGCGGTCTTGCTAATACATGGGACTACGGCCCACTTGGTGTTGAGCTTAAAAACAACATCAAAAAGGCTTGGTGGAAGAAATTCGTTCAGGAAACACCATACAACGTAGGTCTTGATTCAGCTATTCTTATGAATCCTGAAACATGGGTAGCTTCTGGTCACCTCGGCGGTTTCTCAGACCCACTTATGGACTGTAAGGCTTGTAAGACAAGACACAGAGCTGACAATCTTATTGAAAACTTTGACGGCACAAACGTTGCAGGCTGGTCAAACGAACAGATGATGGACTACATCAAGGAAAAGAACATTGCTTGTCCTGACTGTGGTGAACACGATTTTACAGACATCAGACAGTTCAACCTTATGTTCAAGACATTCCAGGGCGTAACTGAAGATTCAAAGAGCGAGCTTTATCTCCGTCCTGAAACTGCTCAGGGTATTTTTGTAAACTTTGCTAACATTCAGAGAACTTCAAGAAAGAAGGTTCCTTTTGGTGTAGGTCAGATTGGTAAGTCATTCAGAAACGAAATCACACCGGGTAACTTTATTTTCAGAGTTAGAGAATTTGAACAGATGGAGCTTGAATTCTTCTGTAAGCCGGGAACAGACCTTGAATGGTTCAACTACTGGAGAGCATACTGCCGTGACTTCCTTTTAAATCTCGGCATCAAGGAAGAAAATCTCCGTCTCCGTGACCACGACCCTGAAGAACTCTGCTTCTACTCAAAGGCTACAACTGACTTTGAATACCTCTTCCCATTTGGCTGGGGCGAGCTCTGGGGTATTGCTGACAGAACAGACTACGACCTTACACAGCACCAGAACCACAGTGGCAAGAGCCTTGAATACTTTGACCCGGAGGACAACTCAAAGTACATTCCATATGTAATTGAGCCATCACTCGGTGTTGAAAGACTTTTCCTTACAATTGTTACAGAGGCATACGACGAAGAAGTTGTTGACGCTGAAAAGAACGACGTAAGAACAGTTATGAGACTTCACCCGGCCCTTGCACCTGTCAAGGCTTGTATTCTCCCACTTTCTAAGAAGCTTGGCGACAAGGCTAATGAAATTTACGCACAGCTTTCAAAGAAGTTCAACATTGAATACGACGATGCAGGTTCAATCGGTAAGAGATACCGTCGTCAGGACGAAATCGGAACACCACTTTGTATTACAGTTGACTTTACAACTGTTGGTGACGCTGAAAAGGGTATCGAAGCTGACAACTGTGTAACAGTCCGTGACAGAGATACTATGGAACAGGTAAGAATCAGCATTGACGAGCTTGAAGCTTACATTGAAGCTAAAATGGACTTCTAGAAACCCTGACGGTTTCTATTCAATTGACAATTGACAATGGACAATTGACAATTATTGTGTCGGCTTCGCCGACGGATTAAAAA
>JAFTNX010000220.1 GCA_017451665.1 Oscillospiraceae bacterium
AAATCGAAGAATTCTTCTACACAAACCCTAAGGTGCAGGACGTTCAGGTTATCGGTGTACCTGACAAGGCTTACGGCGAAGAAATTATGGCTTGTATCGTGCTGAAGCCTGACGAAGAGGCTACTGTTGAAGAAATGAAGCAGTTTGCACTTGACCATATGGCAAAGCACAAGGTACCAAGATACATTGCATTTGTAGATGGTTTCCCAATGAACGCAGCAGGAAAAATTCTCAAGTACAAAATGAGAGAATGGGCTGTCGAACACCTCGGTCTCCAGGACGCAAGCAAAATAGTAACAGCCTAGCAAACGTGACGTTTGCAATTCAATTGACAATGAAACCCTAACGGTTTCACCGACCTCGCCTTTGGGAAGTTTGAGCAAGCAGTCACTTTTGAGTGACGGCGGACATCGGTTCGCTTAACGCTCACCTTAAAAAGTGAGGGCAAAAGGTTTTTAAAATACACAATTGACAATTAAGGTGTCGGCTTTGCCGACGGATTTTAAAAACTAAACTCATTATCTGAAAAAGGTAGTGAGTTTTTTTATTTGAGAGAAAAATGTCAAATTCGGTTGACATCAGCGCTTTGATGTGCTAAAATGTAAGTTAGTTGATTTTTAGAAAATATTAGGAGTGAAATTTGATGATTTGGGCAAAGGAAGAAACTCTTTCCCGTCAGGAAATAGAAGCTATTCAGCTTGAAAAATTAAAAAAGCTCGTTGCGAGAGTTTATGAAAAGGTAGCACCATACAGAGAAAAAATGAACGCTATCGGCTTGAAGCCAGAGGATATAAAGACTCTTGACGACCTGAAAAAACTTCCGTTTACAACAAAACAGGATATGAGGGATAACTATCCTTTCGGACTTTTTGCTGTTGATAAGAGCGAGCTTGTGAGAATTCACGCATCATCCGGCACAACAGGAAAACCTACGGTTGTAGGCTATACAAAAAATGATATTGAAATGTGGAGCGAATGCGTTGCAAGACTTGCTGTTGCAGGTGGCGCTACTAAGGAAGATATGTGCCAGATTTGTTTTGGCTACGGTATGTTTACTGGCGCACTTGGCTTACATAAGGGCCTTGAAAGAATAGGCGCTTGTATTATTCCGTCATCTTCGGGAAATACCGAAAAACAGCTTATGTATATGAAGGACTATGGTACTTCACTTCTTGTTGCAACTCCTTCTTACGCTTTGAGAATAGGCGAGGTTGCAATGCAGATGGGACTTAACCCACAGACAGACCTTAATATTACAACTGCCCTTGTGGGAAGCGAGCTTATGACAGAACCTATGAGAGCTGAAATGAAAAAGCTTTTCGGCGAAAAACTCAAGGTTACTCAGAACTACGGAATGAGCGAGCTTTGTGGCCCTGGCGTTTCAGGAGAATGTGAAGAGCTTTGTGGAATGCACGTTAACGAGGACCACTTTATTGCTGAAATTATCGACCCTAAGACAGGTGAAGTCCTTCCTGCCGGCGAAAAGGGTGAACTTGTTGTTACCTGCCTTTCTAAGGAAGCATTGCCACTTATCCGTTATAGAACAAGAGATATTACAAGACTTATGTATGAGCCTTGTAAGTGTGGAAGAACTACTGTCAGAATGGAAAATATGAGCGGAAGAACAGACGATATGCTTAAAATCAGAGGCGTTAACGTGTTCCCAAGCCAGATTGAAGAAGTTCTTCTTAAAACTGAGGAAATCGGCCCTCATTATGAAATTATCGTTGACAGAAAAAATCATTCGGATATTCTTACAATAAGAGTTGAGCTTGCTCCTGCAAGTATGACAGACGATTTTGCTGAACTTGAAAAAATCAGAAAGAAGCTTAAGGGTGCTTTGAGAACAATGCTGGGACTTGACGCAATTATCCAGCTTGAATCCCCTAATACACTTCAGAGATTTGAAGGTAAGGCAAAGAGAGTTACCGATAACAGAAAGAAAGATTAAGAAAGGTCGGTGGGATTATGAAACAGCTTACAGTTTTTATCGAAAACAGACTCGGACGACTTGAAGAGGTTACTGATATTCTTTCTAAAAATAATGTGAATATCATCTGTATCAGCCTTGCCGACACAAGCGACTACGGAATGCTGAGAATGATAGTTTCACAGCCTAAGGTTGCTGTTGAGGCTTTGCAGGGAAATGGTTTTTCTGCTATGCTTACCGACGTTATTGGTCTTAAACTTCCACATCATTTCGGCACACTTAAAAATGTCAGTGGAATTTTAAGTGCAAACGGACTTGATATCAGATATATGTATGCCCTCACTTCAGGTGAAAACGCTGCAATTATCATCAAGACCTCCGATAACGAAAAGGCAAGAGAGGTTCTTTCGGAAAAGTACGAATTCCTCCACGCTGTGGAAGCTTATAATATGTAATTTTTAAGGAAGCTGTTTTTTGACAGCTTCCCTGAAATTTGGTCAAATCGCTTTAAGGATTTAAAGCATAACAAATTAAAAGCATAACAACTTTAAAGCAAATAAGAAAGGGTAATAAGTATGTTTTTGTGGATAATCTTAATTGTTTATCTTGCAGTAATGGTAGGAATAGGCTTTTACTGTAAGAACAAGACAAAAAATGTTTCAGACTTTGTTCTCGGAGGAAGAAGTATCGGACCTTGGTTTACAGCTTTTGCTTACGGAACAAGCTATTTTTCAGCAGTAGTGTTTATCGGCTATGCAGGACAGTTCGGCTGGCTTTATGGTGCAGCTGCAACATGGATTGGTATCGGAAATGCAATTATCGGCTCGCTTCTTGCGTGGATTATTCTTGGAAAAAGAACAAGAATTATGTCAAAGCACCTCGGCGCATCAACAATGCCTGAGTTTTTTGAAAAGCGTTATGATTCTAAAAAATTAAAGCTTGTGGCAGCTGTTATCGTGTTTATTTTCCTTATTCCTTATACAGCATCAGTTTATAACGGACTTTCAAGACTTTTTGAATCAGCTTTCCATATTCCTTATGAAGCTTGTATTCTCATTATGGCTGTGTTTACAGCAATTTACGTTATCGTTGGTGGCTATCACGCAACAGCACTCAACGACTTTATTCAGGGAATTATTATGCTTGTTGGTATTGCAGCAGTAGTTATCTGTGTTGTAGCTAATAAGGGCGGACTTTCAGACGCTATGAGCGCCCTTGGAAATACCCCTGACTCAGCAGGAAATACAGGCACTCTCAATACAATTCTCGGCCCTGACCCTATCAACCTTATCGGTGTTGTAATTCTTACCTCACTTGGCACATGGGGACTTCCACAGATGGTACAGAAATTCTATGCTATCAAGGACGACAGCGCTATCAGGAGAGGTACAATTATTTCAACAATCTTTGCACTTGTTGTAGCAGGTGGCTCATACTTTATCGGTGGTTTCGGAAGAATTTACGCAACAACTGATTCAGCTGACAAGTCAAAAACTCTCATCAACATCATCAAGGGCAAGCCTGAATTTGACGCTATCGTTCCTGCAATGATGAACGAAGCACTTCCTGAACTTCTCCTCGGCATAGTTATCGTGCTTGTTCTTTCTGCATCAATGTCAACACTTTCATCACTTGTACTTACTTCAAGCTCAACTATGACAATTGATATGATTAAGCCTTTCAAAAAGGATTTTGACGATAAAAAGCAGGTGTTCTATATGCGTGTGCTTATCGTAATGTTCCTTGGTTTCTCAGTAATTCTCGCAATGAACAAAAACGCATACATCACAACTCTTATGTCAATTTCATGGGGCGCTCTCGCAGGCTCATTCTTGGCACCATTTATGTGGGGACTCTTTATGAAGAAGATTTCTAAGGTTGCAGTAGCAGTCTGCTTTGTATGGGGCGTAGGCGTAACAGTAGTTCATACAGCACTTTTCAGCATGGGCTGGTTCCCTGAGGTTGTAGAAAAGGTAGCTTCACTTGGCTGGAAGCTCAATATTATGTCACCTCTTAACTGTGGTGCATTTACAATGCTTTCGTCACTTGTTATCTGCCCACTCGTAAGCCTCTTTACTATGAAAAAAGACGGTAGCGAACTTGAAACAGCAAACAAAGCATTTGAATGCATCGTAAAATAATTCTGCAAGAATTATTTTACAATTGACAGTTGACAATTGACAATTGACAATTATTGTATCGCCTGCCGGCGATGATATTTAAAAAATCAAGAGTAGGATTTTTCCTGCTCTTTTTTG
>JAFTNX010000221.1 GCA_017451665.1 Oscillospiraceae bacterium
GAACAGGTAAGAATCAGCATTGACGAGCTTGAAGCTTACATTGAAGCTAAAATGGACTTTTAGAAACCCTGACGGTTTCTATTCAATTGACAATTGACAATTGACAGTTGACAATTAAAGCGTACGGATTTTCCGTACGCTTTTTGTTTTGGTAGTCACAATGTGGTGAAAAGGACAACATTTCCAATGCCTGTTATTTCTGTATATTATAAAAATTAAGTACGAATCCGTTATGGACTCGTACTTTTTATGTTTCAATATAATTCCTGTTCAAGAGTTCTGAAGTTTTCGGTTTCAAAAAATTCTGTTATTGATATTTCCAGCCCATCACAAAGTTTCTTTATTGTGACAACACCAATATTTCTAGCACGATGATTCACTATATCATTAACCGTTGATTGAGTAACTCCCGAAATGGTTGAAAGCTTATTGACGGTAATGTTACGTTCTTTGCATAGCTCAATAATCCGTTCTGCTACAGCCTGAGAAATATTCATATCCACGCTATCCCTTCAAGTTATTTTACATAATTTATAATAGCATTTTTTGTGCAAAATTATTGTCGGTATACCGTTGACTTTGGAAGCTGATTATGATATACTATCATTAACGGTTTACCGACAACACTATATAAAGGAGGGGTTTTATGAATTGTCCAAAATGTGGCGCTGAAAACTGCCAGATAATTAATGAAACTGCAACTACAGGTAAGAGCTTTTCGGCAGGTAAAGGTATTTGTGGTGCTTTGTTATTAGGACCTATCGGTGTTCTATGTGGAGCGTGCGGAAAAGGTAAACAAGTCAAAAGTACTGCTTACTGGGTTTGTAATCAGTGTGGACACAAATTTAAAGTGTAATGCAAAATAAACATTGGATTTTACTCATGCGATTAGGAGATATAATTGGCTGTCACCAGTTACCAGAACGTAGCTTTTTCATAAATAAATATCAGTTTCCGGTATGTGCACGTTGTACCGGAGTAATTATTTCTTCCATAATCGCATTGTTTGTTTTTATAAGATATAAAACACCGTTTATCACGTGTTTTTTTATGTCTTATGTTATGTTCATGGATTGGTTTATTCAATATCTGCAAATTAAGGAATCAACTAATGTCAGAAGATTCATTACAGGATTAATAGGTGGCTTTGGATATTCAACTTTACAGTTCTATTTCTATGAATATATTTTCAAAAAAATAAATCCTAAGAAAAATTGAATAATTTTGCAATAAAAAAGAAAAAGCGTACGGAAAATCCGTACGCTTTATTTGTCAAGTTGTCATATATCTCGCAAGCGAGCTATATCCACTGTCAATTGTTTGCGACAGCGTCAAAGCCTCTCTTTACGTCTTCGAGAATGTCCTCAACGTTTTCAAGACCAACAGAAAATCTGATAAGTCCACCGTCAATGCCTGCAGCAACAAGCTGTTCGTCTGTAAGCTGTCTGTGAGTTGCAGAAGCAGGGTGAAGCACGCAGGTTCTGATGTCAGCAACGTGTACCTCGTTTGATGCGAGCTTTAAGCTGTCCATAAACTTGACAGCAGCATCTCTTCCGCCCTTGATTGAGAATGAAATAACACCACTTGTTCCTCTTGGAAGGTACTTTTTAGCAAGCTCGTGGTACTTGTTGCTTTCAAGTCCAGGGTATGCGATAGAGTTAATCATACCTGTTGACTCGATGTATTTAGCAACCTTGAGTGCGTTTTCGCAGTATCTGTCCATTCTTACAGCAAGTGTTTCAAGTCCTAAATTTAAAAGGAATGAAGAATTTGCAGCAGGATAACAGCCGAAATCTCTCATAAGCTGCATTCTTGCCTTTGTGATGTATGGTGCAGCTGCGTAATCTCTTGTGTAAACTATTCCGTGATAGCTTTCGTCAGGCTCGGTCATGCAAGGGAATTTTCCACTTGTCCAGTCGAATTTTCCACTGTCAACAATAACACCACCAACCTGAACAGCGTGACCGTCCATGTATTTTGAAGTTGAGTGAATTACAATGTCAGCACCCCATTCGATAGGACGGCAAAGATAAGGAGTAGCAAAAGTGTTGTCAATGATAAGTGGAACTCCGTTTTCGTGAGCAACCTTTGCCCATGTTTCAATGTCAAGAACAGTGATTGCAGGGTTAGCGATAGTTTCACCAAAAACAGCCTTTGTGTTTGGCTTGAATGCCTTCTGAAGTGTTTCTGCGTCAGCGTCACAGTCAACGTAAATGCATTCAATTCCCAATTTTTTAAGTGTTACTGAAAAGAGATTTACAGTTCCACCGTAAATTGATGAAGATGCAATAAAGCTGTCACCTGCCTGACAGATATTTAAAATTGAACAAAGTGATGCAGCCTGTCCTGATGATGTGCACATTGCAGCAACACCACCCTCAAGTGCAGCAATCTTCTTTTCAACTGCGTCAGTTGTAGGGTTTTCAAAACGGGAATAGATAAGACTCTTTGTCGGGTCGTCAAATACAGCAGCAACAGCGTCTGTTGAATCGTAAACGTAAGTTGTGCTCTGGACAATCGGCATTACTCTTGGCTCTCCGTTTTTAGGTGTGTAACCCTCGTGAAGGCACTGTGTTTCAATCTTCATATTATCAAATCCTTTCGGTTTAGAATTGTTTTTTTATAGTATAACACATTTTCTTTTTTTGTGCAACATTTTTTTAAAACTATAAAAATCCACTAAAAACAGCTAAAAATTGTCATAATTTGGAAAAACACGCCTTTTTAAAGATTACAGTTTGATTACAAAATTTTGTATTCCCAAAAATTTGCAATTTTTCAAAATGTTGGAAAAGCCCTTTATTTTCGGGCAATTTAACAATTTGTTAACACAATTCCTTTCTAAATATGTTACAATTTGTAATATATTCAGGGTGTTTGACTTTGGTTTTTTAAAATTTTTTTCGGATTTTCATTATTTTTCATAAAAATCACTTGCAAAATTTGTGGTTTTTTGGTATTATAGTAATGATAGGCGAAGTAGCGTCTTTTTTATGCTGTCAGGAGCTTTAAGGCGTCTGCTTCAATAAAGCGAAAAATAAACCAAATTTTTCATGCAGAGGGGAAAAAATTATGTCCAACAGATTATTTTCAGAACGTAGTTCATCAGATGCGTGACACCATTGACAGTGTTATCGGGGTTATTGACGAAAACGCTTCAATCATTGCTTGCTCGGACCTGTCAAAAATCGGAACAACCAATGAGTTCGTTTCCCTTGACTTAGGCGATTCACATGATATTTTTGTAAGAGACGGTTATACATATAAGCCGTTCGGAGTTCACCTCAAGCCAGACTATGCTGTTTTTGTAGAGGGAACTGACGAAGTTGCAGCTAAGTACGCAAGTATTCTTGCAATTACTCTTTCAAGCATCAAGCAGTATTATGACGAAAAATATGACAGAAACAACTTCATTAAGAATGTAGTTCTTGATAACGTGCTTCCTGGAGATGTTCACGTTAAGGCAAGAGAGCTTCACTTCAACAATGACGTTGCAAGAGTAGTTTTGCTTATCAGAATTATTTCTTCAAACGACGTTTCTGCTTATGATGTTATCCAGAATCTCTTCCCGGATAAGAATAAGGATTTCGTTTTCAACATTACAGAAAGCGACATTGTTCTCGTTAAGGAAGTTAAGTCAGGCGTTGAAACAAAGGATTTGGAAAAGCTGGCACGCTCAATTTCAGATACTCTCAGCAGTGAATTCTACACAAGAGTAAATGTTGGTATCGGTACAGTAGTTGACGGTGTCAAGGACCTTGCACGTTCATTCAAGGAAGCACAGACTGCACTTGAAGTTGGTAAGGTATTTGATACTGACAAGGTTATCGTTTCATACGACAATCTTGGTATTGCAAGACTTATCTATCACCTTCCTACAACTCTTTGTGATACATTTTTAAAGGAAGTTTTCAAGAAGGGTTCTATTGAAACTCTTGACCACGAAACTCTCTTTACAATTCAGAAGTTCTTTGAAAACAACCTGAACGTTTCAGAAACATCGAGAAAGCTGTTTGTTCACAGAAATACACTTGTTTACAGACTTGAAAAAATCAAGAAGCTTACAGGTCTTGATTTGAGAGAATTTGACCACGCAATTATCTTTAAGATTGCTCTTATGGTTAGAAAGTATCTCTCAGCTAATCCGATGAAGTTCTAAGATTTTTTAAGAAAAAATAAAAAGCCCTGACAGAATAAGTTTTTGTAGGGCTTTTGTTTTAGCTTAAAGCCTTTTTTGAAAAAAACAAAGGATGTGAAGTTTTGATAGAATTCAAGGACGTGTCGGTTACATATTCGTCAACTGGCGTTGACGCTTTGCACGATATAAACTTAAAAATCAACGATGGGGATTTTGTCTTTGTAGTAGGTGAATCGGGTGCAGGAAAATCTACACTTATTAAACTGCTTCAGAAGGAAATTGACGCTACATCAGGACAGATTGATGTAAACGGCTTTAATCTTACAAAGATGAGAAGAGGTAAAATTCCAAACCTCAGAAGAACAATCGGCGTTGTATTCCAGGATTACAGACTTATTCCGACAATGACGGTGTATGAAAACGTTGCGTTTGTTATGCGTTGCGTTGACGCACCTAAAAAATATATAAAAACAAGAGTGCCTTATGTTATCGGGCTTGTGGGACTTTCAGATAAGGCAGATTGCCTCCCTGAACAGCTCTCAGGTGGTGAACAGCAGAGAGTAGCACTTGCAAGAGCACTGGTTAATGACCCTAAGCTTATTATTGCAGACGAACCTACTGCTAACGTTGACCCGGCACTTACTTATGGTATCTTTGAGCTTTTAAAGGGTATCAATGCCTGTGGAACAACGGTTATTGTGGTTACACACGACCTTAATAACGTTGTGCATTTTGGTGGACGTATTATCCGTCTCGATAAGGGAAATATCACTATCGACCAGGTTTTCGGCGGTGCCGAAGGCTGATAAGCTTAAATTTAACCGAAAGGAGTGCATACCTTTTAATAAAAAAGAGGTATGGTTTGATACATGAGAATTACTACTTGTACAAGCCTTGTGGGACAGGGCGTCAAGGGCGTGTGGAAAAACAGAATGATGAGCTTTGCATCATTTTGTATTATGCTGGTTTCACTGCTTCTTGTAGGACTTACTGTTTTGCTTGCTATTAACTTAGACAAGGCTATTGAATCAATGGAACAGAAAAACGAGATTATCGTTATTATCAAGGATGAAGTTGATGACGCTGCTATGCAGAAGCTTGGCGACGACATCGGAAAGCTTTCTAACGTATCAAGCGCTGTGTTCTTTTCAAGAGACGAAGCGTGGGCTGATATGGTTGAGGATATGAGCGAAAAGGAAAAGGAGCTTTTCCACTACGCTGACGGAAAAAATCCTCTGCCTGATACATACAGAGTACAGGTTAAGGATATTGAAATCATGACCGAAACTACTGTTCAGATTTCAGCTTTTGAGATTGTTGAAAGCGTTGAATCACCTGACGAATATGCTGATGTTCTTATCAATATCAGAAATATTCTCACTCTTGTGCTTGTGGCTATCGTGCTTGCACTTACAGGCGTTATGCTGATTATTATTTCAAATACCACAAGAGCAAGCGTTTTTGCAAGAAGAAAAGAAATCAATATTATGAGATATGTGGGCGCTACAAATACATTTATCAGAATTCCTTTCTTTGTGGAAGGTATGCTGGTGGGCGTTTTGTCAGGAACAGCTGCATTTTTCCTTACAAAATTCGTTTACGAGGGACTTTATAATGTTCTTACAGAGGACGTGAATGTCCTTGCGATGCTGGGAATAAATTCACTTTATGAATTTTCTTATATCAGCAAAATTGTGCTTCTGAGCTATATTATCGCCGGCGCATTTATCGGCGCTGTTGGTACTACAATCAGCACAAAGAAGTATTGTAGGGTTTAATCTGAGACAACATTACAGGAGATAAACATGAAATTCAGATACGGTGTAAAACAGATAATTGCCTGCGCTACGGCATTTGTGATTGCTGCATCTATCGTGGTTTCAAACTACGATAACGAAAGCTTTCAGATAGTTTCACAGGCATCATATCAGAATCAGATAAATGAATATCAGCAACAGCTTGATGACCTTAAAAATCAGCAGGCTGCGCTTGATGAACAAATTCAGGCAAATAAGGACAAGCTTGAAAATGAGCTTGCTTATCAGGCTGATATCCAGAATCAGATTGGTACGGTTGAGGATACACTTGAGCTTTTAAGTACCTATATCTTTGAGCTTAAGGTTGATATCAAGACCTGTGAAGATGATATTGCAATCAAGGAAGCAGAAATTGCAAAGAAAACTCAGGAAATCGCTGAGGGTAAGGACGCATTTCTGCAAAGACTCAGAGCAATGTATATTGCAGGTGACGATACATACGCAAGCGTGCTTATCGGAGCTACTGATTTTTACGATATGCTTATGAAGGTTGAGCTTGTAAAGAGAGTTGCAGGCTATGACAAGCAGGTTATTGACGAACTTTATGACCTTAAAAAACAGCTTGAAGCTGAAGAAATTGCCCTTGAAGAAAAGAAGGCTGAGCTTGAGGTAAGCCTTACTGAATACAATACACAGCGTACAGCTCAGGAAGAACAGAGAGTTAAGCTTCAGGATTTGTATGCTGAAAGTGAACTCAAGGCTGACCAGTTCCAGAATGACATTGACCAGAGTGAGCACGACCACGACGAGCTTGCAGGGGAAATGCTTGACCTTGAAGACGTTATTGCTGACCTTGTAGCTAAGGAAGAAGAACGTAAGAAGGAAGAGGAACGTAAAAAGCAGGAGGCACTTCTCCAGCAACAGCAACAGCAGAATAAACCAAACGGAAGCAAGCCTGGAAACAATAATAACGGACTCGGCGGAACATTCGGTGGCGATATTTATGTATCAGGCTCAGGAATTTTTGCTTGGCCTGTACCAGGATTCTATCACGTTACTTCGGGAATCGGCTGGAGATGGGGTTCATACCATAAGGGTATTGACATTTCATCTTACGGAATAAGAGGCGCTAATATCTGTGCATCAGACAGTGGAACAGTTGTTAAGGTAAATAATACCTGCACACACGACTGGGGCAAGAGTGGTTCTTGTGGCTGTGGTGGTGGATACGGAAACTACTGCATTATCAACCACGGAAACGGTTATATGACACTTTACGCTCACGCACAGTATATGAATGTTTACGTTGGTCAGGAAGTTCAGCAGGGTGATGTCCTGGGAATTATCGGCTCAACAGGCTGGTCAACCGGCGACCACCTCCATTTTGAAGTGCGTTATAACGGCACTGCAATGAACCCACTTGATTATGTGTAAAAAACTATCCCACAGGGAATAAGGCGAGCTGTCATAAAGAAGTATTACACGGACTTATTGAGGAAAACCCTTTTGAAAAAGGGTTATTCCTCAAACTCCTTTCCTAAAACTCTCAATTTAAAATTCCATACAGGGTTGAAACCCTGTATGGGATTTTACGTTAAAAGTCTTTGGAAGGGGGCTCGGGGGACAACCTTTCTTCAGAAAGGTTTCTCCCCGATAAGTTCATATAATATACTTCTATATAACTATCCGCCTTATTCCCTGTGGGATAGTTTTTTACACATAATCAAGTGGGTTCATAGCAGTGCCGTTATAACGCACGTCAAAA